>NZ_JAVLAZ010000063.1:1478-14667 GCF_031581315.1 Thiohalophilus sp. | reverse complement strand
CTAGGTACTAGATTGTGGGAGGGGCTTTCAGCCGCGACCTCTCAAATCCCGGCAGGTCGCCGATGAAATCGCCTCCCACAAGATGCTAGCCCCTAGCACCTAGTCACTGTTCTTAGTGACTGGTTCCTTCCGTATATCTTGTTTTGTTGTAGACATTGTACTTACCCGAGGGTTTGTTCATCGGCAGGCGTTTGACTTCTTCGAGGGTCTTTGCATCGTAGACGATGACATAGCCTTCCTTGTCCCAGATACTCAACAGAGCATGACGGCCGTCGCGGTCGAATTCGACATGGGCGGCGGTTTTTCCCGGGACCGGTTTCAGGGTTTTGACGATCTCCAGTGTCGATTTGTCGATGATATGGACTTCATCATGGTGTGGACCGAAAAAAACATCGACCCAGGCGTAGGGGCTGTTTTTGTGGCTGCGCATAAAAAAGCCCGGCCCGTGGGTTTTGATGGTTTTTACCGTTTCCCAGGTTTGCATATCGATGACGCTCACCTCTCCCTTTTTCAGATTTGGCGTCGCCAGGACGCGTCGGCCCTGGTATTCCCAGCTGATGCCGGAGCCCAGATGCGGCAACCCTTGCAGATCGACCTCGGCAATCTTGCGCCCTACAATCATGTTGATGACCTGACCATTATTGGCATTGCGTGCCGCACCGATCAGATGTTTGTAACTCTGGTCAAAGAAGAAGTCATCCAGGTAATCGTCCAGCATGATCCGTCGCAACGGGAACGGACCCCGATCCATGTAGCCTTCTTCATAGCGATAGTCATGCATATAGCCAGTAGCGACCGGTTCCGGCTCGTCCAGATAGCTGATCTCCCAGACTTCCTTGACGTCTTTTAAAGCCGCGACAAAACTGCCCCGTGGCGGCGCCGTATACACGGCACTGACCCGGGAAGAGCGACCCTGCTTGTCCCTGACACCAAAAATCCGGATTGGCGACAAATCTTTGGCATCCAGTAAAACCAGGGTGTGCGGCAGGTAGTTGCCGACCATGACATAACGGCCGTCGGCGGATACGGCCAGATTTCGGGTATTGATGCCCGCGCGGATCTCGGCCACGGTCTTGAGGTTGTACATATCGAACTTGCTGATCCAGCCGTCACGCGAGGCAAAATAGACATAACGACCGCTGGGCGAATACTTGGGCCCGCCGTGCAACGCAAAATGGGTCTCGAAACGATGAATGGGTTCAAATTTGTCGCCATCCAATACGGTCGCATGATGATCGCCGAGCTCCACCACCATGAACAGGTTGAGCGGATCGGCGTCGAAAACCGGGGTGTCTGAGAGTTCGGACTGACGATAGTGAATTTGATGCGAGGCTTCTATCTCCGCCTCGCCCCAGGACGGCAGCTCCGGCAGGGGGGTATAGATATACTCGACCAGGGCGGCAATCTGCTCATCATTGAGTTTGTCAGAGAAGCCCGGCATTTGCGTGGCCGGACGTCCCTGACGAATAACTTCGGCTGCTTCATTCTTTTTCAAGCGCTTGAGATTGCCGGGTAACAGGGCCGGCCCCATGGCACCCAGCCGGTTGGGAGCATGACAGCTGGCACAATGTTGCTGGTAAAGCGGCTCGGGGTTCGCCATAACCGAGAAGGATAACAACATCAGTAATACGACAGGTCCAATCCGATGACCTGTGACAGTAAAAAGCGACTTCGACATGCACTTATCCTTTTGAACCAGCAGATCTTGTCTGCACAACAGGTTCACGTCAATTTAAACCACTGAAAACACTGAGACTACCGAAGGCACTGAAAAAACTATTTTATGCAAGCCCGGTGCATTCAGTGTCTTCGGTGATTAAAAAATCTTCCGCACAAACGCCCCGACACCAGGCGTTCCCTGTTCAGGATTTGAGCTGTGCAACCTGCCGATGGCGGGAATAGGGATAGAGCTGCAGCCTTTCATGCAAACCGGTGTAACCGATTTCCTCGTCGCTCAGGTAGCAGGCCGGATCTTCCTGCCAGGGATCACCACTCAACTGCCAGGCCCGTACCCGGGTATTGCCGCCGCAGACAGCCAGATGCTGGCACTGGGCGCAACGCCCTTTGAGTGGGCGCTGTTCGGCCTTGAGACCAGCCATCAACGGATCGCTGGTATCTGCCCAGATTTCGGAGAAGCGGCGCTGTTTGACATTGCCCAGCGTATAATCCCACCAGAAGGTGTCGGGATGCACATTGCCCAGATTATCGATGTTGGCGATATTGACGCCAGTGGCGTTACCGCCCCACTGCTCCAGCCGGGCCTGCATGTAATCGAGATATTGCGGAAAGTTGCGTGCCACCCAGAAAAGCAGATAAACCCCGTCAGCATCGTTGTTGCCGGTAACAAACTCCTGCTCAATTCCATTCTGGATATTACTCCAGCAGGTATCGAACAGAAGATCCATTGCGTCGCGGGTGAGCTGATGTACCACGTCGTCCTTGCGGTTTTTGTTGCCGCGTCCGGCGTAATTCAGATGCGAGAGATAAAACTTGTTAATGCCTTCTTCATTTATCAGATCGAGCAACTGCGGTAACTCAACTGCATTATCCATCGTCAGGGTAAAACGCATGCCGATCTTGATGCCATTTTCGCGACACAACCGGATACCGCGCATGGCCTCATCAAAGGCTCCCTGCTTACGGCGAAAATAGTCATGAGTTTCTCTGATGCCGTCGATGCTGATACCAACGTAGTCATAGCCTACTGCGGCAATCTGATCGATGTTATCTTCGGTGATCATGGTGCCGTTGGTAGACAAACCTACATAAAAGCCCATCTCCTTGGCGCGATGCGAGATATCGAAAATATCCCCGCGCATCAGCGGCTCGCCACCGGAGAGAATCAGAACCGGTACGCCATACTGCCGGAGATCGTCCATTACGTCATAGACCTGCTGCGTATCCAGCTCCCCGGGAAAATCCTTGTCGGCAGAAATAGAGTAACAATGCTTGCAGGTCAGGTTGCAGCGCCGAATCAGATTCCAGATGACAACCGGCCCCGGTGGCTGGCGTCTGGGGGGTAATATGGCATCCGCTCCCTTGACGAGTGTATCCAGCTCTTTCATATACTGGGTAATTCTGAACATAATGGCCTCCTAGGGGGTCAGCCGCATTCCGGTCTTTTTAAGAATACGGCGGCTGAATAACACGTCGTGCCCGCGATCATTGTCGCCCAGCAATCGCGCAATTTCGCCAACCTTTTCCAGCGCCTCTTCGCGGCTGGTAGCATGAACCATGGCGAACAGATTATAGGGCCATGCCGGAAGATGACGGGGCCGCCGATAACAATGACTGACAAATTCCAGCGCACCGACCTGTTTACCCAGCGCCTCCACATGCTCGTCGGGCACATTCCAGACACTCATGCCGTTGGCGGTATAGCCGAGTTTATAATGATTCGGTACCGCGGCGATGCGACGGACAATACCCTCGTCCGACATCCGACGCAGCCGATGCATCACTTCCTCCGCGCTGATACCCAGCTTGCGGGCCACAGCCTCATAGGGACGCCGCTCCAGCGGCAGACCATCCTGTGTCGCCAGAATAATCCGGCGATCCGTCTCGTCCAGCATGGATACTTTGTCGTCTTTCAGTGCCTGCATCGTTTTAACCCGCCGCTCACACAGCCAGTTTCAGCCCGACGAAATACTCGTCCTGCTTGGGCATGTTGTAACAACTGTAGCCTGTATCAAGTTCAATCTCGGTCAGAATCGCATCAATGTGCTTGGGGTTTTCCGTGGCGATCACGAACCACATGTTAAAATGGTGCTCTCGTTCATAATTATGCGCAACTTCGGGGAAGCTGTTGACGATTTCAGCGACTCGCTCGAAATCGTCCTCGCGAATGCTCATTGCCACCAGGGTAAATGCACCACCGAGTCTTTCAGCCTGATACATCGGCCCGAAACGGGTTAATGTCTTGTCGGCCAGCAACCGCTCGAGACGGGCTAGTAGTTCATTTTCATCCAGCGCAAGCTTTTCTGCGACCTCGGCGAATGGTTCCTCCGCGATCGGAAACCCCTCTTGCAGGGCATTGATAATCTGCCTGTCAACTGCATCAAGTTGCATAGTGTCTCTCGTCTATAACGCGCGGAGTCTTCTCATCTGTGGCCCGATAAACCGCACCACGCTGTTTGAAACGACGCCGACTGAACAGAACACGGTGTGGCAACGCCTCCAGATGGCATTGCTCTATCAGCCAGTCGATGCGCTCTAGCACCTCCTCGCGGGATTTGCCATGAATCATGCAAAACAGGTTATAGGGCCAGTCAGGCAGGACTCGCGGACGGCGATAACATAGTGTAATAAAATCATATTGACTCAGGCAGCGCCCCAGTTCCGAAACGCGCTCATCGGGCACATCCCAGACCAGCATGGCGTTGGCACGGTAACCCAGCTCGCGGTGACGTACAACGACGCCCATGCGTTTGATGACACCCTGTTGCTGTAAGGTGGCCAGACGGGCCAGGACTTCCGACTCATCGATTTCCAGCTGATCGGCAATTTGTGCATAGGGCCGGGAACACAGCGGCAATCCGTTTTCAATAGTATGAATCAGCGCATCGTCAACCGTATCCAGTTTTGCCAGATGCTGATTGATGCTTTGTAGCTGTTTTTTCAGGGCTTTCATGTCCATTGCAAATCAAACCCCAGATCAATGTGGTAGTCCTCGAGGAGCGGAAGTGCAAGGATGGAATGGCTGGTTCGCTCTTCCATCTCCCCGAGGACTGAACACAACTCGGCCTCACTACCCGCCGTGGCAACAAACCACAGATTGAATTCATGTTCGCGCTCGTAGTTGTGATTAACATGCGGATAGCTGTTGATAATTTCCGCCACGGACTCCAGTTCGTCCTCGGCGACCGACATGGCTGCCAGGGTGCTGGCACCCACCCGGTTGGGCCGAAATACCGCACCGACCCGGCTGACCAGACCCTCGTTCTGCAACTTGTCGAGCGTCTCAAGCACCTGCTGCTCGCTCACTCCCAGTTGTTCGGCCATGTCGGCATAGGGTGTCGGCGACAATGGAAAATCATGCTGATAATCGTTCAGCAGGTGACGTTCCAGTTCACTCAGTGGCTGTTCGCTGTTCATAAACCTATCCGATGCGCCCGGTTGGTAAAGAAAATCCCGCTGGGTGATGCCATTTCCAGACTGGTAATCTCCTGCCGCGTATAGGCATCATAGACGCGCACCCGGTTGGCGTCGCGCACGGACACCCAGACCTCGTGACCGCGGGGGGTAAACTCCATATGTAGCACAGCCGGACCCGGCTTGAGCGTATCGATCACCTCCAGACTGGCGACATCGATCACCTGAATGGTGTCGTTGTCCGGATGGGCGAAATTGACCCAGACATGGCGCTGATCCGGACTGGCCATGACAAAGACCGGCTGACTGTGCACCGGTATACGCTTGACCAGCTGCCAGTTCGAGCGGTCGATAACCAGCACCTCGTGGCCGCCCACGGCCGGCACCAGGGCATAATCCCCGGCCATGGCCCAGCCCTCCAGATGCGGCATTTTGTAGACCGGTAATTTCTCCTCGCCACGCCCGTAATCGCCCAGAATCTGTTTGACACCGGCCTGCGGCTGCCAGAGATCGAGCAGCGCCAGGCCATCCTCGCCAAACAGACCGGCGATGTAATAGCGTCCCTCGCCGGAGATCAGTGCGTCATAAGGTTGTTTGCCCACATCCCGGTAGCGGGTGATTTGCGGTTGCGTTGGTTGGCGCATATCAGCGACCCAGATTTCATCGGCCTCATAAAGACTGAAGACAAACTGTTTTTGCGGGGCATCCACCAGGCCCACGACCTTGGAACGTTTTCCGTTTTCGCCGATTGCCGGAATATCGGCCACGAGTTCCAGCGTTTGTGCATCAAAGATTTTGACACCACCGGGCTCGTAATTGGAGACAGCGATGAGCGAACCATCCTGGGAGATCGCGCCGCCGATACTGTTACCGGACTGGATGATGCGCCTGTCGATGCGCTGCAACAGCATGTCGATCTTTGTAAGGCCCCCGTCGCGACCGAACACATAGGCATAACGTTCGTCCCGGGAATAGACTACCGAGGCGTGAGAAAGATCGCCCAGCCCCTCGATCCGGGCCAGCGCGCTCCGGCTGCTGGTATCGATAATTTGCACACTGCCCGTGGCCCGCTCGATCACTAGCCCGAGATCGCCGGTCGCCCGCGGCGCCAGACCCTGACAGCCTGTTACCAACAGGAATGCCAGTAGTAACAGAGCGGATCGGTAATACATGATCATACGGCTCATTCGTCCACTCCCCGATACAGCAATTCAATAATCCAGCGAGCTTCTTCGCGACTCAACAGGTTGGACCAGGGCGGCATCGGCGTACCGGGACGCCCGTGCAGTACGGTCGCAAGCATGGCGTCTTTCGGTTTATCGCCAATGGCCTGTGGAGTTAACGCCGGACCGAGACCGCCTTTGAGCGTCAATCCGTGACAGGAGCCGCAATCCTGGAGCACCATGTGACGTAGTTCGGCCGCGCGCTGGTTCGAAATCGACTCCGCGCTCCAGCCAGTGGTGGTTATGGCCAGCATACCGGCAATCAGCAACACGCCGAACGACAATCTAGACCACATGGTGTGCGCCCTCTTTGACAGGTGTCTGCTCCCGGGGCAGATACCAGTCCATCTGCTCGGCCAGCGCCACCACCTTGCCGATCACAAACAGTACCGGGGGCCGGAAGGCCTGTTGTGCTGTTTGCTCCGCCAGGTCGGACAGCGTGGTAATCAGGCGGCGCTGGCGGGGCGTGGCCCCGTCCTGAATGGCCGCGGCCGGCGTCTCTGCCGGCAGACCGGCGTCGATCAGCTTGCGGGTAATATCGTGAATATTGGCCAGGCCCATATACACCACGAGCGTCGTGTCTTCGTTGGCCAGTTTTTTCCAGTCATGCTGCAGATCAAGATTGTTACGGGAGTGACCGGTAATGATCTGCACACCGGTCGCCAGGCCCCGGTGGGTCATGGGGATACCGGCATAGGTCGTGGCTGCGGTCGCGGCGGTCACGCCGGGTACGATTTCAAAATCAATACCGTGTCTGGTTAGATAAGTCGCTTCCTCGCTGCCACGGCCGAAGACCAGCGGGTCGCCGCCCTTGAGACGGACAATCGTTCTGGCCTTATGGGCCATTTTTACCAGCAGAGCGTTGATCTCTTCCTGTGGCAGGGTGTGATGGTCTGTGGCTTTGCCGACAAAGATACGGCTGCTGCCGGCAGGGATCAGCTCCAGAATCGACTCGGAAACCAGCCTGTCATAGACAATCACATCGGCCTGTTTGATCAGGCGCAATGCCTTGACCGTCAGCAGGTCCGGATCGCCGGGTCCGGTACCGACCAGATAGACACAGGACTTGTTTTTCATGAGGTACCAGCCTTTGGTGTTTCTTACAAACCTTGCAGGTCGGGATTCAGACCGTTTGACGGGGATGAACCCCGAACTGCAATTTCTGTAAAGCAGGCAGGCAGAGCCTTGTGGCCCGGCCTGCCATTTTCAACGTTTAGTAAACGTCCTTCATGGTGTTGTACACATTGAACTTGCCGGTCGGAGTCACCAGTTTCTTGTCCTTGATGACTTTCTTCAGCTT
Source organism: Thiohalophilus sp. (assembly GCF_031581315.1). Classification (GTDB taxonomy): domain Bacteria; phylum Pseudomonadota; class Gammaproteobacteria; order UBA6429; family Thiohalophilaceae; genus Thiohalophilus. The sequence continues at coordinate 7,053 of NZ_JAVLAZ010000063.1, read as the reverse complement.
CAATGTCTTGTCATCCACGATAACCAGCGCGGACTGTTGTTCCTGGCCGTTCCAGACCGAGAACCAGACCTCGTCACCCGCCTTGTTGTACTCGGGCTGAACAACACGCTTCGGTCCTTCACCCAGATCCGCCCATTCCGCAATCGGCAGCACCTTGAACTGTTTTTCAGGATTGCGGGTATCGAAGACGGCAACCGATTGGCTAACCTTCTCATTGGGGTTCAGCGCCGTATCCACATACAGATGATTGGACTTGGGATGGGTCTTGACGAACAGCGAACCGCCGCCCTGACCTTTCAGCGTCCGCACCACTTTCCAGGCATACTGCTTGTGGTTTTTCGGATCGGTACCGATCAGCGAGATGGTGTCATCCCCCAGATGGCTGGTCGCCCACACCGGACCATATTTGGGATCCACGAAGTTGGCGCCCCGACCGGGATGCGGAATCTTGCCGACATCGATCATCGCTTCCAGCTTGCTGTCCTTGGAGTCGATTACCGCGATCTTGTTGGAATTGTTCGCCGCTGTCAGGAAATAACGTTCGGTAGCGTCCCAACCGCCATCATGCAGGAATCGGGCTGCCTCAATGTTGGTGATCTTCAGATTTTCCAGATCCGAATAGTCCACCATCTTGACGATGCCGGTTTCCTTGACGTTAACGATAAACTCCGGTTTTTCATGCGAGGCAACGATCGCCGCAACACGGGGCTCAGGATGGTATTCCTGAGTATCGACAGTCATGCCACGGGTAGCGACAATCTTCTTCGGCTCCAGCGTATCGCCGTCCATGATGACAAACTGCGGCGGCCAGTAGGTTCCGGCGATCGCATACTTGTCTTCATAGCCCTTGTACTTGGACGTTTCTACCGAACGTGCTTCCATGCCAACCTTGATTTTGGCCACGGTGTCCGGCTTCTTCATCCAGAGATCAATCAGATTGACCTTGGCATCACGCCCGATGACGAAAATATAACGTCCTGAATGGGACATGCGCGAAATGTGCACCGCGTAGCCTGTATCCACAGTCGTTATAATCTTCTTGCTGTCGCCGTCGATCAGAGCAACCTTGCCCGCATCGCGCAAAGTGACCGAGAAGATATTGTCGAGGTTATACTTGTTCTGTTTCCTGTTCGGCCGCTTTTCGGGCGGAACAATAACCTCCCAGGAATCCTTCATATCGGCCATGCTGAATTCCGGCGGTGTCGGCGGCTCATGCTGCAGGAAGCGCGCCATCATGTCGATCTCTTCATCGCTCAATTCTCCGGACGTACCCCAGTTGGGCATGCCGGCCGGTGAACCGTAGTTGATGAAGGTCTTCAGGTACTCCGTCCCTTTCTTCCGTGTCTCTTCGGTAGTCAGAGGTTTGCCGGTCGCACCTTTTCGCAGCACCCCGTGGCAACCGGCGCACCGTTCAAAGTAGATCTGCTTGGACCGGGCAAATTCCTGCTCCGTAATTTTCGGTCCCGCGGAGCTGCGGGTGTCCCCGGTTTCCGATTCCGGTACCGGCGCACCCTTGTAACGCATCTCTTCTTCGGGCGTGCCGGGATGGCCACTGTCGGTCGCCGCCCACAGCGGTACAGCGGTAAGTGAAAGGGCAAATGCCGCGCAAACGCTGGCGACCGTTTTGCCTGTGTTGAGGTGTTTCATTGTCGTCCCCTCCTGGTGAGAATTTGGCTTCATTGTTGTTTTATGACTTTGAGAACAACGACGCCTTGACATCGATCAAACCGCAAAATTTTGGCTTCCTTATATCGGTTTTGATCAAGGCTAGTTGGCTATTCATGGTTTTCAAGCCTTGATTAAATCCATTAATTCGCCGGGCATGCTGCTGATGACTACGTCACAAACTTTCAAAACACTGATCCCCGTTCTGCATAGTCGGCAGCCGCATTCCTGCGCCATCTCAGGCCTCATTCAGGTCGGCGGGTCCGACGGGGGTGCCTTTGCGGCCACACCGCCTGCGTTGCGCCGGTGTCGTTCCTGGCGACGGCGCTTGTCGATCAGCGGCGGACATTTCTGAGTATTCCAGTAGGTTATCTGACAGGCGAGACAATAATGGCATTCGGTCTCGATGATCTCGCCGGTACCGCGAATGGAGCCTACTTCGCACTCGTTGCGACAGATCTGACAGGGATGCCCGCACTCCTTGCGCCGGCGCAGCCAGTCGAAAATGCGAAACCGGGCCGGAAAGGTCAGCGCCGCACCCAGCGGGCAGACATAGCGGCAAAAGAACTTGCGAATAAACAGACTCACCAGCAGCATCAGCAAGGCGTAAAACACGAAGCCCCACTCACGCTGAAAGCGCAGGGTGATGGCAGTCTTGAACGGCTCCACCTCGGCATAGGTCTCGGCCAGGCTCAGCGAATGCAGTGACAGGCCGAACAGTCCCAGCAGAATGATGTACTTGATGGCCCAGAGCCGCTCGTGCACCACCTCCGGAAACTCGAACGAGGGAACTTTCAAATAGCGTCCCAGCCGGAAGACAAACTCCTGCAGAGCGCCGAAGGGACACAGCCAGCCGCAATAGACGCCACGGCCCCACAATACGATGGTGACAGCGACAAACGACCAGAGAATGAACATCGCCGGGTCGATGAGGAAACTTTCCCAGTTGAACTCCCGGAACAGGGAACGCAAAAAGGTCAGCACATTAACGATGGACAGCTGGGCCAGGGAATACCAGCCGATAAACAGTACGGTATAAATCAAAAACCCGGTGCGCAGTCGCTGTAACAGGCGGGGATGCCGTGCCAGCCAGTCCTGCATAATCAGAATAAACAACAGAACCAGCAGTCCCAACGCCAGCACCACGATTTGAAAAATACGCTCCTGCCAGACCTGTACCCAGATAGGTCCATAATCCCCTGACGTGGTCCCGACTGCGCCCGCCTTGTCAGAGGGACTCACCCCGTCTGACAGGGTCAGAGACTTACTCACCTCTTCCAGCGAGCGCGTGATACTCGCATTGAGTACCATCACCGTGATGGTCGCGCCGCTGATACCGTCGAGCACCGTCGTTCCCTGCCGCGAGCGCCCGCCTATTTTCAGGGTGTCATCAATACTTTTGCCGAGGTATTGATCAATAAACTGCTGCAGATCCTGTTCCGTGATCCCGACCACCAGAATCGGCTCCTCGTGTGCCAGGATCCTGACCCCCGTGATCGTCCCCGTCGTGTCCATCGTAACCAGGGTATGAATCGGCTCGCCGGAATAGGCCGGAATGGGGACAATATCGGTGGTCACAAAGGCATAACCCAGCAACACATTGCCCCGGTAGATCCGTGTGACCGGCGGTTGCCCCTCCGCCTCCACAAGCCGATCGGCAACCGGGAAAAACGCCCGAACCTCCCCCAGATCGAATTCCGCACTGGCCGCCGATAACGACCCGACGACAAATAACAACAGACAGGCGACAACCGTTTGTTTCATCACTGCCAGCAATTCCGCCCCCGGTTTTTAAATGGCAATATCTGGTGCCTTTAGACACGGTTACAGTCTAGTAAAAATCCCGCAATTGTCGCCTTGATACGTATCAACGTTATCGGTTCATTTCTCAACTACCGGATACTAACGCGGAGTTCGCGGAGGCGCGGAGACGCAAAGGCTTATAATTTTGAATATTGAGTTTGAAGCTTTGAATTGTCGACGCGCATTAATTCAACATTAAGAATTAAAATTTCTTTTTTCTCTGCGTCTCCGCGCCTCCGCGTCCTCCGCGTTGATTCCCAGTAAATGTTCTATTAAACACTGTGCTGTGTGATGCGAGCGTAGAGCAGCGGCAGGTCGCGGGGTAGTTCGGCCGGTTTGCGGATCACCACAAAGGCGTCATTGCCAAATATGTAGGGCAGATAATCGTTGCCCTTTTCGTCGATGGTCACGCAAAACGGCTGTATGCCCTGCTTGCGCGCCTCGACGATGGCCATCCGGGTATCCTCGATGCCGAAGCGGCCTTCGTAGTGATCCAGATCGTTGGGCTTGCCGTCGGTCAGAATCAGTAATAACTGATCATGGGCGGTTTGTTTTTCCAGGGTCCGCGTCGCCTGGCGAATCGCCGCGCCCATACGGGTGTAGAAGCCCGGTTTGATAACGTTGATCCGGCCCCGTATCGCGGCGTTGTGTTTCTCGGCGAAGGTCTTGATGGTGTGGAACCGGACATGATCCCGGTAGCGAGAGGAAAAACCGTAAATGGCGAAGCGATCGCCGCTGGCGGAGAGGGCTTCGGAGAACAGCATCAGACTGTCGCGAATAATATCGATCACCCGGGATTCATTGTTGACCCAGGTATCGGTGGAAAGCGACAGATCGGCCAGCAGCAAGCAGGAGAGATCCCGGCGCCCGCCGCGAAAATCCCGATACAACCGCTGTTCGGCCATGGCCTGGCCGCGCAGGCGTTCGCTGGAATGTTCCAGAAAGGCGTGCAGATCGATCTCGCTGCCGTCGCTTTGCTGGTTGAACCAGACCCGTTGCGGCACCAGTGACTCGAACTGTTTTTTTAACCGTCGGGCGGTGGTCAGAAGATGGTCGGGCAGCTCGCAGGCCGGCGCGTCAGCAGCGATCATCGGCAATACACAGCAGTGATCCGCCAGCCACGTCTGCTTGCGGTAGTCCCATTCCGGCAGCCGGATTCCTTCGCCGATCGCCCGATCGTCATCGTCTTCGCCGGGCAGATCCAGATCAAAACGCAGCCGCTTGGCCGTGCTCTTGCTGTCCCGCGCGACGCTCACCACTTCCATGTCATCCAGAGTCTGCTGGGCGCCGTCGATGTCGTCGTCCTCCTCGGTACTGCGATCCACCTTGACGTATTCGGCCCAGCTGAGAATGTTCTCGAACCGATCCAGCACCAGCCCCTTGTCGCCGTCCGGCATGTCGACCTGCTCGGCCCGGTGCCGACGCTCGTCGTCCAGTTGTTCGACATCCCCCTCGGCCTCGGGCAGATCGTCCTGTGCCGGCTGTTGGCCGGTGCGCCGATCCAGCGCCCGCGGCGGCGCGGGATGTAGCCACAACAGCACCGGCTGGGGTGGCTTGCCGGCGTCGGGCAGATCGGCGACCTCGCCGGGATTGCTCAGCGCGGTACGAATCGCCTGCTCCCGGGCCGCCTCGTCGCGCGGCAGGCTGGCGGGCTCGGGGCGCCGTGCCAGCTCGGCCTCCACCAGCCGCCGATAACGGGCCGCGAGGCCCGGATAACGCTGTAAAACCCGGCGGGTCAGCCACTGGCTATAGGTAAACCAGGCCTCGTCATTCGGCCGGTATTCGGCCGCCAGGGCCGCCAGCCAGAGATACAGATCCCGGTTCAGATGGCGTTCGGGATAGGCGTCGACCCGGGCCGGCAAAAACAGCGACTCCTCCGTCCGCCAGCACAACTCGACCTTGTCACCGCTGCCGGCAATACGCTCCAGCAGACTGCGGCGTCCTTCATGTTCGCTGGCACTGGTCGCCTCGATCCGCAAACCACCCTCGCCCCCGGCGGCACGAAACAGAATGCCGAGGGTCTTGCTGATCTCGGCCAGCGTCACCGCCTGTTCGGGATAGCTGCGCTGCGCCGAACGGGTAATAAAGCGATGCCATAACTTGCCAA
>NZ_JAVLAZ010000063.1:0-1378 GCF_031581315.1 Thiohalophilus sp. | reverse complement strand
TCAATTCTCAGTCCGCAAATAAACGCGAATGAACGCCAATGTACATTGGCTTTTTATTAAAAAATACTTGCGTCTATTTGCGTTCATTAGCGGACTGACAAATCCTCTATGTTAATAGCTCATTTAACGGCGATAGCACCCTGTCGGCACGTCGGGCTTGATGCCGAAATCGCGCTCGGAGGTATCTTTTGCGCATTCGTCCTGGATCCATTGCAGCAGGGGCGTCTGGATCTTGCCGCTGTTGCCCGGGCCGCCGGCCTGGACCTGCTCGCAGGCTTCGAGGCACTGGGCACACTCGGTGCAGGTAAACATGTGGCGCTTGATATCCCGCGGCTTGAGTCGCATCGGGCAGGCCTGTTCACAGGCGGCGTTGCAGGTCCGGCAATCGGCAGCGCGGCTGCGATCGAAGCCGACCACCATAGCCTTCTTGTTGGCCATCCAGGCGATACTCTGGAACACGCCCACGGCACAGGCAAAGCGGCAGAACAGATGGCGCGCGAACAGAAACTCGACACTCAGGGCGATCGTCGCCGCGCCAAGGAAAATGGTTTCGTTGCGGGTCAGTTCCAGATTGATCAGGTGGGAGTAAACCTCTGCCGGTGGCAACAGATAAGTGAGAAACACCACCGCCCATAAAAAGGCAAAGCCGATCGCCGCGATCCAGACCAGCGGCCAGAGGCTGCGCCGCACGGGAACATAACGCCCGTCGGGGCGCAGCTCGTCGGATTTCTGTTTATCCCAGATGCTGAACTTGCCACTGGCGCGGCGCATCAGGTTATTGATGGTTTCCACCACCGAAAAATGGGGGCACAGCCAGCCGCAATAGAGACGCCCGTACTTCCAGGCGGTATAGATAAACGCGCCGGCCACCAGCAGCAGGGGGAGAAAACCACGCCAGACCAGATTCCATGTGGCCTGAGCCGTGCTCAATTCACCGCTTTGCCAGCCGGCCAGCCCCAGGGTCCAGTCCTGACCAAACAGGATCAAATGCCCCAGGGTCAGATCGATGCGAAAGATGTCGAATACCGGCGCCAGAATAAACAGCAAGAAAAAGCCTACCTGATACAGCCGACGTTTGCGCTGCACGCGTGAATAACGGCCATCGCGATTCAGTGCATCGAACTGCACAAACTGCGTATCACCCTGATTTTTCACTCTACAGTCCATGACACTTTTTACCGACCAGTGGGTATTCAAACGGTTTGCCGGCCATGGCTTTGGCCAGCCCGATGGTGCCGAGAATGACCAGCGTGGTATGCACGACGGTAAAATAGAGCACCAGCACCACCCAGGTATAGGCGGCGTCATAACCGCCCAGTAACAGGATGGCGATGTTGGCCAGAATCAGCAGAACACCCGCCCAGAGACTGGCGAACAG
>NZ_JAVLAZ010000156.1:0-2806 GCF_031581315.1 Thiohalophilus sp. | reverse complement strand
CCCAGGTGGGGCTCACCGAACAGCAGGCGCAAGAGCAGGGCATCAAACACACTGTCCTGCGCTTTGATTTCAAGGACGTCGATCGCGCGTTAACGGAACGGGAGACCACCGGGCGGGTCAAACTGGTCACGCGCAAGGGCAAAATTCTCGGCGCCAGCATTCTGGGGCCGCAGGCCGGCGAACTGATCCACGAACTGGTGCTGGCCATGCAGAGCGGGGCAAAAATCGGCGACATCTCGGCGGCGATTCACGCCTATCCGACGCTGGCACAAATCCATCGTCGCGCGGTTAATACCGCCTATGCGCCGAAACTGTTCAGCGCCGTGACGCGCAGGATCGTACGCTGGCTGCAGCGCCTGCCCGGATAGCGTTCGATGCTGTAATGGATATCACCCCCGAACAGTATGACCACTGGTATCACACCCCGCGCGGCCAATGGATCAGCGATCGGGAGTTTGACCTGTTGCTGAAGTTGTTAAACCCGACAGCCGGCGCCAGTTTACTGGATGTGGGGTGTGGCACAGGCCATTTTACGCGCCGCTTCCATCAGACCGGCTTGAGTGTCACCGGCGTGGATCCCGATCCCGTCATGCTGGCCTATGCCCGCGAGCACTCAGCGGGTATTGAGTATATTGAAGGCACGGCCGAACAGTTGCCGTTTGACGATAAACAGTTCGACTATAGCAGTGCCATTACCAGTTTATGTTTTGTGGACAATCCCGTGACCGCCTTGCAGGAAATCTGGCGCGTGAGTAAACACGGTGTGGTACTGGGTTTATTAAATCGTCGCAGCCTGTTGTACCGACAAAAGGCCGGCCACGGCGCCTATGCCGGTGCCCGCTGGGACAGCCGGGCGGATGTGATAAACTGGCTGCAACAGGCGGGCATCACGTCGGCGGACAGCCGTTTTCGCAGTGCCATTTTTTCCCCTGGCGGCGGGTCGACAGCCCGCGTCATGGAACGTTTGTTACCCGGGACAATATTGTTGGGCGGTTTTCTGGCGGTTTATCTGACCCGACAACACAACACTATGTAAATTGAAGGCCGTATATGCACGCCACCTTACCGTTATTACAAGACACTGACTTCCCGGCATTGAAACGGGATCGGCTGACTACCCTGCAGATCAATCTCGGTTACCGTTGTAACCAGGCCTGCCTGCACTGTCACGTCAACGCGGGGCCGACGCGCAAGGAAGTCATGCAGCGCGAGACCGTGGACGACATCGTAACGTTTCTGCGAACTAATCAATTACAAACCCTGGACATCACCGGCGGAGCGCCGGAACTCAATCCGCACTTTCGCTATCTGGTCGAACAGGCGCGGGCACTGGGAATGCAGGTCATCGATCGCTGCAACCTGACCATCCTGCAGGAAGACGGGCAGGCCGATCTGGCGCAGTTTCTGGCCGACCATCAGGTGGAGATCGTCGCCTCCTTACCCTGTTACCAGGAAGCCAACGTCAACGGTCAGCGGGGCGACGGCGTCTACGCCCGCAGCATCGACGCCCTGCAACAGCTCAACGCGGTCGGTTATGGCAAACCGGACAGCGGCCTGGTATTGAATCTGGTCTACAACCCCACCGGCCCGTTCCTGCCGCCACCCCAGGTGCAACTGGAAGCCGATTACAAACGGGAACTGGCCAAGCAGGATGTTGAGTTCTCTCACCTGTTCACCCTGACCAACCTGCCCATCCAGCGCTTCGGCAGCACGTTGATCTCCAAAGGCCAGTTCGCGGACTACATGAACCTGCTCAAAAGCGCCCATCAGGACGCCAACCTGGAAAACGTCATGTGCCGTTCGTTGATCAGCATCGACTGGCAGGGCTATGCCTACGACTGCGACTTCAACCAGATGCTCGACATGCCACTGCCCAACATGGGCAAACCCCGGCCGCATATCCGCGACCTCATCGCCGACGCGCTGGCCGGCCGACCCATCGCCGTCGCCGACCACTGCTACGGCTGCACCGCAGGGCAGGGGAGTAGTTGTGGTGGAGCTTTGAATTAGAAAACTCAACGCAGAGGCGCAGAGGAACGTAGAGAAAAATGGATTGTTGTTGTAGGAGGGGCTTACAGCCGCGACCCATACTTTCCGACAGGATTCGTCGCGATGGAATCGCCTCTTACACCGCAGCGGCGCAGAAGAGTGCAGAGAGAAATGGAGTGTTGTTGTGGGAGGGGCTTGTAGCCGCGACCCATCCTTTCCGACAGGATTGGTCGCCGATGAAATCGCCTCCTACAACAGTCCGTAGGTCACGCTGGTGATAGCCTGCGTGACATCTCTCGAACGGGGATGTCAGGTAGCGCATGCGCACAACCTGACCTACAAGGATCAATTGCAGTGACTAGCTGCTAGTAACTAGTATCTAGTGACTGTTCCGAACTTAGTGAGGAACATAGATGGATGTACACGCTGAAGTAAAAAAACGCTATTCCGAAGGTGCCGAGGCGGTGCAAACAGAACTCTGCTGCCCGGTGGACTACGACACTGAATTATTGAAAATCCTGCCGAAGGAGATCATCGACAAGGATTACGGCTGCGGCGATCCGTCGCGTTATGTGCGCGAGGGCGATGTGGTGCTGGATCTCGGTGCCGGCGGCGGCAAGATCTGTTACATGGCCGCCCAGCTGGTCGGTGAGCAGGGCCATATCATCGGCGTTGACATGAATGACGATATGCTGCTGCTGGCCAGCAAATATCAACCTGAAATGGAAGAAAAACTCGGCAATAACCGGGTGACCTTTCTCAAAGGCTATATCCAGGATCTGGCGCTGGATGTGCAGGCCATGGAAGACTATCTGGA
>NZ_JAVLAZ010000155.1:0-2838 GCF_031581315.1 Thiohalophilus sp. | reverse complement strand
TCACCTGTGTTGAGGCGGGTATCAGGCTTGACCCGCCCCTTGTTCACCCGCACCTCGCCCTTGCGAATGATGCGATAGATAATGCTGCGCGGCACATCACGGATCTGCGCCATCAGGTAATTATCCACCCGCTGCCCGGCGTTATCCTCATCCACTACCACTTTCCGCACACCCTGTTTCACCCCGGAACTCCGGGTGCCGGTCGCCTGATCACTCCGCTCCCCCCTGGCCGACCGGGGGGAGGAAGGAGAGCGTTTCTGCCTGGAAGATCTGGACATGGTTACCTTACCGCTGAAAAGCCTGCGGGATTGAAGGGTCGGGCGAATACTGTTATATTCCGGCGTGCTCTACCGTTTGTCTACGGCCTGGCCAGTATGTCAGAAGCCGGAGCGGCAGAAGTATACCGACACTATTTGAGAGTTTGAACGCCGAAAGCCCAATCATTACCGGGCACGGCGACCGAATCCTCCCGGGTTGAAACGGAAGACGCCGATAACGGCAACTGACCGGGCGCCGGGAGAACAAGAAACCGTACGGAAAACCGTCGGGCGACATCGCGAAGAATCTTTACCAGCACGCAGGGCCGGGCCGTCCAGCATACGAATACGACGTGAGACCCAGGCACCCGCGTGAACCTGAAAACGGATAACATGCGTCAACAGACATTAACCCTACACGACACCTCCCTGCCTTCGGGCAGTCGAACTGTCGGCGGTGGCCTCGGAACCCCGGGAAGACTTCCCGCAGGGATCTGATTCGTCTGGCCGCCGGCTTGCCCCCGAACCAAGGGGCCCGCGGCACGCAAGTTCTGCTTCGCTGATGCCATTCCCCGGGTTTTCTGTCCAAACCAAACGACAGGAACCACTTCTTTCCATGAAAAGAATGCTGATCAATGCAACTCACCCTGAAGAGTTGCGCGTAGCTCTGGTTGACGGCCAGCGTCTGTTCGACCTCGACATCGAATCAAGCTCCCGTGAGCAGAAGAAAGCCAACATCTACAAGGGCCGCATTACCCGCGTAGAACCCAGCCTGGAAGCCGCATTTGTGGACTTCGGTGCTGACCGCCACGGGTTCCTCCCCCTCAAGGAAATCTCCAAGGAGTATTTCAAGAAATCGCCGGGCCAGATTGAAGGCAAGATCAACATCAAGGATGTAGTTGCCGAAGGCCAGGAAGTCATCATCCAGGTGGACAAGGAAGAAAGGGGCAACAAAGGCGCAGCACTGACTACCTTTATCTCCCTGGCTGGCCGCTATCTGGTACTGATGCCCAACAACCCCCGTGCCGGTGGCATTTCCCGCCGCATTGAGGGCGACGAACGTGCTCAGCTCAAAGAAGCAATGAACGATGTCCAGGTGCCTAAATCCATGGGCATTATCGTGCGCACCGCCGGTATCGGCCGTACGACCGAAGAATTGCAGTGGGACCTGGACTACCTGGTCCAGTTCTGGGAGGCCATTACCCAGGCTGCGGGTGAGCGCAAAGCACCCTTCCTGATCCACCAGGAAAGCAACGTGATTATCCGTGCTGTGCGCGACTATCTTCGCCAGGACATTGGCGAGGTGCTGATCGATGCCAGCACGGTTTACGAGGATGTGCTGAACTTTGTCCGCGCCGTCATGCCCTCCTTCGAGAACAAGATCAAGCTGTACAAGGACGAAATTCCCCTGTTCAGCCGCTACCAGATCGAAGGCCAGATCGAGACCGCGTTCCAGCGCGAAGTAAAGCTGCCCTCCGGCGGTTCGATCGTTATCGACCCCACCGAAGCGCTGGTGTCCATTGATATCAACTCTTCCCGTGCCACCAAAGGCCACGATATCGAGGAAACGGCGTTCCAGACCAACCTGGAAGCGGCAGAAGAAATTGCCCGCCAACTGCGCCTGCGGGACATGGGCGGCCTGATCGTTATCGATTTCATCGACATGACTCCCGCGAAACACCAGCGGGAAGTCGAACAGAAAATGCGTGAAGCGCTGGAAATTGACCGTGCCAGGGTCCAGGTGGGCAAGATTTCCCGCTTTGGCCTGCTGGAGATGTCGCGGCAGCGTCTGCGCCCATCCCTGGGCGAAACCCGCAGCGAAGTCTGCCCACGCTGCGAGGGCCAGGGCACCATCCGGGGCATCGAGTCTCTGGCATTGAGCATCATGCGCCTGATCTACGAGGAATCTTCCAAGGAGAAGACCGGCCAGGTTCGCGCCGTTGTTCCTGTTGCAGTTGCCACCTTCCTGCTCAATGAAAAACGCAAGCAGCTGGCTGACATCGAAGCTCGCCAGGAAGTGGAAGTGGTGGTGGTGCCGGCGCCTCACATGGAAACGCCGCACTTTGAAATCCTGCGCATGCGTGACGATGAAACGGGCGCAGAGCATGTGTCCAGTTACCAGGTAGCCCAGGAATACAGCGAGCGGGAAGAAGAGATCTTCGAGGCTCCCGCGGCTCAACCGCCGGTTCGCGAGCAAGCAGCTGTAAAAGCTATTCGCCCGGCCGCCCCTGCGCCAACACCGGCGCCGGCGCCGGAAAAAGCAGCGGAAACCGCCCCCGCCGAACAGGCTGAAAGCCTGTTCCGAAAACTCGGCCGCAAGATTGCAGACTTCTTCAGCGGAGAGGAAGTAATCGGCGAGCCGCCGGCGAAACGCGAGCAGCCCAGCCGTCCCGAGCGCGACGAGCGTCGCACCCAGGGCCGCCAGGACCGTCGCAAGTCCCGGGTAGCCAGGGATGACAACCGTTCCGGCAACCGCAGTGGCGCAGATCGCCGCCAGGCCGGCGGTAATCGCAACGACAGCAGTCGTAGCGACGACAACCGTGGACGTAATCGTGGTGCAAACCGTACTCGTGGAGAAGCC
>NZ_JAVLAZ010000062.1:8009-14909 GCF_031581315.1 Thiohalophilus sp. | reverse complement strand
CGGAAGTTGCGGTTGATCTCGAATACCCGCTCGAACCCGCCGACCACCAGGCGCTTGAGATACAGCTCCGGCGCGATGCGCAGATACAGTTCCATATCCAGCGCATTGTGATAGGTGGAAAACGGTTTGGCAGTGGCGCCGCCGGGGATGACCTGCATCATCGGGGTTTCCACTTCCAGAAAGCCGCGATGGGTCAGAAACTCGCGAATGTGGGTGATGATCTTCGAGCGGATCTGGAAGGTGGTCCGCGACTCCTCGTTCATGATCAGATCGAGATAACGCTGGCGATAGCGGGTCTCCTGATCGGAGAGGCCCTTGAACTTCTCCGGCAGCGGGCGCAGGGACTTGGTAAGCAGGCGAATGCTGTCCGCCTTGATGGACAGCTCACCGGTCTTGGTTTTCATCAGCGTGCCTTCGGCGCCGATGATGTCGCCCAGATCCCACTTCTTGAACTGTTCGTTATAAATGCCTTCAGGCAGATCGTCACGACGCACGTAGAGCTGAATGCGGCCTGACATATCCTGCACGGTACAGAAGCTCGCCTTGCCCATGATCCGGCGCAACATCATGCGCCCGGCCACCCTGACCCGTACCGGGTTGGCCTCCAGCTCCTCGGCGCTCTTCTCGCCGTATTCGGCGTGCAGCTCCCCGGCCACCACGTTGCGGCGAAAGTCGTTGGGAAACGCCACGCCGGACTCGCGTAACTCGCCCAGCTTGCGCCGGCGCTCGGCGATCAGCTTGTTCTCGTCGACGACCTGTTCCGGTTGCTGCTCGTTGTTATCTGCCATGGTTAAATGTACCTGATGTGAATTTCTAAAACCTTAATGCATGGGCGTAGAGAAAAAGATATTTTCAGTCCGCTAATAAACGCGAATGGACGCAAAATAAACTTGATTATTATTGTACTCAGATATCATTCGCGTCCATTGGCGTGCATTTGCGGATAAACAATCAACTTCAGAGCTTTCCTCTACGTTAAAAAGATTTATAAGCCGCTCTTGAGACTGGCTTCGACGAACTGGTTCAGATCGCCGTCGAGTACGGCCTGGGTGTTGCTGGATTCGACGCCGGTGCGCAGGTCCTTGATGCGGGACTGGTCCAGAACGTAGGAGCGGATCTGGCTGCCCCAGCCGATGTCGGACTTGGTTTCTTCCTGGGCCTGTTTTTCGGCGGTCTGTTTTTGCAGCTCCATTTCGTACAGCTTCGCCCTGAGCTGGTTCATGGCGTGATCCTTGTTCTGGTGCTGGGAGCGTCCGCTCTGGCACTGGACGACGATGCCGGTCGGCTCGTGGGTGATACGCACCGCCGAGTCGGTCCGGTTGACGTGCTGACCGCCGGCACCACTGGCACGATAGGTATCGATACGCAGATCGGACGGATTAATATCGATCTCGATCGACTCGTCCACTTCCGGGTAAACGAATACCGAGGCAAACGAGGTGTGGCGACGATTGCCCGAATCGAACGGCGATTTGCGCACCAGCCGGTGCACGCCGGTTTCGGTACGCAGCCAGCCGTAGGCGTATTCGCCGCTGAACTTGACCGTGGCGCTTTTGATGCCGGCCACTTCGCCTTCGGAGACCTCGATCAATTCAGTGGTAAAGCCGGCGTTTTCACCCCAGCGCAGGTACATGCGCAGCAGAATGTTGGCCCAGTCCTGCGCCTCGGTGCCGCCGGAGCCGGCCTGGATATCCACGAAGGCATTCTTGGCGTCCATCGGCCCGGAGAACATGCGCTGGAACTCCAGTTTTTCGAGATGTTTCTCCTGCTCGTCCAGATCGGCGACAACCGAGTTCACCGTGGCTTCATCCTGTTCCTCGATGGCCATCTCCAGCAGTTCGCCGGCCTCATCGAGATGCTGGGTCAGGTCGGTGATGGTCTCGACAATTTTTTCCAGATGGGCCCGCTCGCGGCCCAGTTCCTGGGCATACTCGGGATTGTTCCAGATAGCCGGGTCTTCCAGCTCCCGGGTGACTTCAGTCAGCCGTTCCTGTTTGGTATCGAAGTCAAAGATACCCCCTCAGGGCTTCGAGTCGCCCTTGCATGTCCTTGATACGGGTCTGGATTGCGTTGACTTCCAACATATTGATAAACCACCGGAAAATGTGAAGCGCGTATGATACACCAATTCCCTGATCCAAGCGATGGGCGGGATCTAAACGAGCGGGCGCAGATAGCGCACCAGCAGTTGCAGGTTACGCTGACCGCGGTATTCATTGACGTCCAGCTGATAGGCGAGTTCGACCCGACTCACATCGGCCGGCCAGTCGTGATCCACGTGGTTGAAGGCGATGGCGTCGAACACCCGATCCGGAGCCTCGGGATGGCGCAGCACCATTTTCAGATGATGCTCGCCGACAATGCGTCGCTGCACCAGTTCGAACTCGCCATCGAACAACGGCTCCTCGAAGCCCTGTCCCCAGGGGCCGGCCTGGCGGAGCGCCTCGGCCAGCTCCAGGGTCATCTCTTCGGCCGTCAGTGGCCCGTCGCTGAAATGCTCGCCGCATAACTCGGCTTCATCCAGATGGCGACGCACCTCGGCATCAAAGGCCGCGGCGAACGTCTCGAAATGTTCCCGCGGCAGGCTCAACCCGGCGGCCATGGCGTGGCCGCCGAACTTGCTGATCAGTTCGGGATGACGGGTGGCGACCGCATCCAGCGCATCGCGAATATGCAGGCCCCGCACCGAGCGCGCCGAGCCCTTGATCTCGCCGTTGGCCGTGGCGGCGAAGGCGATCACCGGCCGATGGACCTGCTCCTTGACCCGCGAGGCCAGGATCCCGACCACCCCTTCATGCCAGCTCTCATCGAACAGACAGAGCCCGTGCGGCAGGTTCGCCTCATCCAGCTGCATGTTATCCAGCAGCTGCAGGGCATCCTGCTTCATCGTTGCCTCGACGCCGCGACGCTCGCGATTCAGATTATCCAGTTGTTGCGCCAGCTCACGCGCCTTCTGGTCATTGTCGGCCAGCAGGCATTCGATCCCGTGTGACATGTCATCCATGCGCCCGGCCGCGTTCAGTCGCGGAGCAACAAAAAAACCGATATCACTGGCGCTCAGCCGTTCGGCCGTGCGTCCGGCCACCTCGATCAGGGCGCGAATCCCGGGCCGCGCCTGACCGGCACGCATGCGCGACAGCCCCTGGGCTACCAGGATCCGGTTGTTGCGATCCAGCGGTACCAGATCGGCCACCGTGCCCAGCGCGACCAGATCCAGGTATTGCGCCAGATTCGGTTGTTCGATGCCCTGTTGCTCGAACCAGTTCATCTCGCGCAAGCGCGCCCGCAAGGCCATTAGCAGATAGAACATCACCCCGACCCCGGGCAGTGCCTTGCTGGGGAAGCTGTCCTGCGGCTGGTTGGGATTGAGGATCGCCTCGGCCGCCGGCAATTGCTCGCCGGCCAGATGATGATCGGTGATCAACACCCTGATGCCCTGCGCGTTGGCCGCGTCCACACCGCTGAGACTGGCAATGCCGTTATCCACGGTGATAATCAGATCCGGTTGATACTCGCGCGCTACCTCGACGATCTCGGGAGTGAGGCCGTAACCAAACTTGAAGCGGTTGGGCACCAGGTAGTCGATTTGTTTGAGCCCCATCGCCTGCAACGCGGCGACGGCCAGCGCGGTACTGGTCGCCCCGTCGGCATCGAAGTCGCCGACGATCAATACGCGTTGCTGTTGTTGCAATGCCTCGATTAACAGATCGACGGCACGATCGATGTCCCTGAGCTGCTGATAGGGCAGCAGCTTTTGCAGCTCGTATTGCAGCTCATCGGCATCGCGCACCGCCCGCGCGGCAAACACCCGCGCCAGAACCGGATGCAGATCATCGGCCAGCTGCGGCATCTCATCCGGCAAGGGACGACGCCGGATATGCTGCTCAAATCCCATCGCTCACCCACTTTACCAACGGCCGACGACGGCGCCACCAGCGTCGTAACGTATGCCGGGTTAATTCATAGCGTTGGCCGTCAGCCGGCAGCAGCGTCAGACGCTGATAACGGTTTTGCTGCAAAGCCGCAAGCAACGGTTGCAGCCACAGGGTTTGAAACTGCTGCACCGCAGCGACCCAGGCGAAGGGATCCTGCTCGCGCAACGGTTGAAGGCAATCCTCGATGTGCAGCAGAACTTCCCCATGGCAATCCTGCAATAGCGTCTCGATCGATTCGGGCAAATCCTCGCTGGGAACATGATGAAAGCGGGCCAACGCATCCAGCAACCAGTCGTCGGTATAGATATGGTGCCAGTGCACGGAAGATTGTTCAGGCTGATAGCCCCCGCCCCACAACCACAGGCTGTTGACGGTCAGACGACCTTCGGCCTCGCGCTGCTGATTGATCGGGTGATCGTAGAGCAGCATCTGAACTTCGTTCATCAACCGGCGCCAGTCGCCGGCCGACTCGCCGCGCGGCAGATGCGAGTTGATATCCTGCAAAAGGAGTGACGGCAAGGGCGAGGTCTCTATCCCTGGCGCGGAAGGCAAGCTCAGATACCAGTGATGAGGCTGGCCCATGATCAACTGCAAGCCGTCCTGATGAAGATGTTGATTGATACTCTCGACCAGCTGTTGCGCCTCATCGCTATCCAGGTGCAACGCCTGATGACCTCGCATCACTGCACTGGTCATATCCGCCTGCAAATGAACCGGATCGGCACGCAGGCAGAAGTTCTCCAGTTGCAGCTGCTGCACCGACTGGCAAATGGCCGCGGCGGGATAATCACCGCTTGCGTCGGGCTCGATACCGAACAGCTGAAACAGGCCGGCGTAGGCATCACTGATCGGATCATCGCTGATATCGGCACGGGACAGCGCCTTCTCCAGCGCGCTGAAGTCCGGCAGTTCGGCCGGGGAAAGTTGCGACAACACGGGCTGCGGGCCCAGCAGGCCGGGTACAAAAGCGGTGATATGACAGTCCGTCATGGGGTTATGCATACTCCACAAACGTTGATCAAAAAGCAGAGTGTGCTCTACATACTCAGTACTGAGTACTTAGTACTATTTTATCTGCCGACTGCCAACTGCCCTCTGCCGACTTTGTCTTATTCCATATTCGCCAGAATCGCCTTTTTAACTTCTTCCAGCGTGGCGTCGACAGCCTGCACCGGCGTACTCTGTTTGATTGCAATATCCGGATCTTTCAGGCCATGACCCGTCAGGGTACAGACGATGGTACTGCCTTCCGGGATCGTGCCGCTGGTGATATCACGCATGGCACCGGCCAGGGAAGTGGCCGAAGCCGGTTCACAGAACACGCCTTCCTTTTCCGCCAGCAGTTTCTGTGCAGCCAGGATTTCATCATCGCTGCATTCATCGAACCAGCCACCGGATTCTTCCTTGACCTTCCAGGCCATGTCCCAGCTCTGCGGGTGACCAATGCGAATCGCGGTGGCCAGGGTATCGGGATCATCGACCATCTTGCCACGCATAAACGGGGCACTGCCGGAAGCCTGATAACCAACCATCTTCGGACGGTTGCCGACAACGGCACCACCGGCATACTTGCACTGGCCATGACAGAAGGAACATGCGCCGGTGACATGATCACCCGAAGCCGAGGAATACTCGCAATAGCCGATCCAGTGCGCGGTTATATTGCCGGCATTGCCCACCGGAATACAATGGAAGTCCGGTGCACGACCCAGCTCTTCAACGATCTCGAACGCCGCGGTTTTCTGGCCCTGCAGGCGATAGGGGTTAATCGAGTTAACGATAGTAACAGGGGCTTCTGTCGCCACTTCCTTGACCAGTTGCATCCCCTTATCGAAATTACCCTTGATCTGGATAACCGTGGCACCGTGCATCATCGCCTGGGCCAGCTTGCCCAGCGCAATCTTGCCATCGGGGATCAGCACAAACGCGGTAATCCCGGCACGCGCGGCATAGGCCGCGGCAGCCGCCGATGTATTGCCGGTGGAAGCGCAGATAATTGCCTTGCTGCCCTCTTCCACCGCCTTGGTCACTGCCATGGTCATACCGCGATCCTTGAACGAACCGGTCGGATTCAGCCCTTCGTACTTGACGTAGATATCCACGTCCTTGCCCAGCACCCTGGGGATGTTGTTCAGGCGAATCAACGGCGTATTGCCCTCGCCCAGGCTGATGATACGGGTGTCATCATGCACCGGCAGGCGGTCGCGGTACTTGTCAATCAAACCGGTATAACGGGTACGAAATGGCATTGTGTCTATTCCTCAGTACAGGGCAGTTCAACATCACCCATTTTTAAACAATCAATTTCAATCGCGGAGTTCGCAGAGTCGCGGAGGCGCGGAGTAATAAATTTTTTCTCCGCGACTCTGCGCCTCCGCGACCTCCGCGTTAAATTCGTATTCTATGCTTTTAATGATTCGACACGGATCCGGGTCACGTTGCCGTGAATTGATTTCATGGCTTCGATCTTTTCAATGGCCTCATTCATTTTACTCTCGCGCACCACATGGGTCAGCATGATGACGTTGGCCTTGTCGGAGCCTTCCATCGGTTCTTTCTGGATGATCGCCTCGATGCTGATGTCGCGCTCGCCCAGGATGCGGGTTACTTCAGCCAGCACGCCGGGTTTGTCCTCGGCCTGCATGCGAAGATAGTAGGCGGTTTCCACTTCGTCGATCTTCAGTATCGGCAGGTCGGTGATGGCACCGGGCTGGAAGGCCAGATGAGGCACGCGGTTTTCGGGATCCGTGGTCAGTACGCGCACCACATCCACCAGATCGGCGACCACAGCCGAGGCCGTCGGCTCGTCACCGGCACCGGCACCATAATATAACGTCGGGCCAACGGCATCGCCCATCACCAGCACGGCGTTCATCACACCATCCACATTGGCAATCAGGCGACGCTCGGGGATCAGGGTCGGATGCACGCGCAGCTCCACGCCCTTGTCGGTGCGGCGGGTCAG
>NZ_JAVLAZ010000062.1:5356-7909 GCF_031581315.1 Thiohalophilus sp. | reverse complement strand
CCGGCCAGCCACTGGATCTGGTTACCGGCCAGACCTTCGCGGATCGCCTTTATAATAGGTATACCGCCGGCGACGGCCGCCTCGAAGGCGACCATCACGCCCTTTTTCTGCGCCGCGGCGAAAATTTCGTTGCCGTGCTTGGCGATCAGTGCCTTGTTGGCGGTGACCACGTGCTTGCCCTGCTCGATGGCCTGCATGACCAGATCCTTTGCCAGGCCATCGCCACCGATCAGCTCGATGACGATCTCGATCTCGGGATTGTTGACAACCTGCAGGGGATCCGTCGTCAGTTCGATACCGGTCGTATCGCAAATACGTGGCTTGTCCAGATCCCGTGCCGCGGCATGAGTGATCTGGATGTCACGACCGGCACGTCGGGCTATCTCGCTCGCGTTGCGCTGCAATACATTCACGGTCCCGCCACCGACGGTCCCCAATCCCAATAATCCTACTTTAACCGCTTCCACTGACTTGCTTCCTCTTTATGATTATTTGCCGGAGGCCTGTTTCTTGAGTTCATCGGGATCCCGGCGCAGCATGTCCCGGATACCCCGGATTGCCTGGCGCGTACGATGTTCGTTTTCGATCAAACCGAAACGCACATGATCATCCCCGTAATCCCCGAAACCGATACCGGGCGAGGCCGCCACCTTGGCTTCCTGTAACAGTAATTTTGAAAATTCCAGCGAGCCGATATCTTTGTATTCCTCGGGGATCGGCGCCCAGACAAACATGGTGCCTTTGGGTTTTTCGATCTCCCAGCCCACGGATTTGAGCCCGTCACACAACACATCGCGACGGGAACGATAACGATCGACAATTTCCGTCACGCAATCCTGCGGCCCTTCCAGGGCGGTGATCGAGGCAACCTGGATGGGCGTGAACATGCCGTAATCGAGATAGGATTTCATCCTGGCCAGCGCCGCGACCAGCGTCGGGTTTCCGACCATGAAACCGACCCGCCAGCCCGGCATGTTGTAACTCTTGGAGAGGGAATAAAACTCCACCGCCACGTCCTTGGCGCCGTTGACCTGCAGAATCGACGGAGCCTTGTAGCCGTCGAAGACGATATCGGCATAGGCGATATCGTGCACCACCCAGATCTGGTGCTCGCGCGCGATATCGACTACTTTCTCGAAAAACTCGAGATCCACACACTGGGTGGTCGGATTGCCGGGGAAATTAAGCACCAGCATCTTCGGCTTGGGCCAGGAATCCTTGATTGCCTTCTCCAGTCCCTCGAAAAAGTCGACCCCCGGCACCAGCGGTACATGGCGAATATCAGCGCCAGCGATGATGAAGCCGTAGGGATGGATGGGATAGGCCGGATTGGGCACCAGTACCGCGTCGCCCGGGCCAACCGTGGCCAGCGCCAGATGGGCCAGCCCTTCCTTGGAGCCGATGGTGACGATTGCCTCGGACTCGGGATCCAGCTCCACGTCGAAACGTTGCTGGTACCAGCGGCAAATGGCCCGGCGCAGGCGCGGCACGCCGCGCGACAGGGAATAGCGATGGGTATCGGGACGCTGGGCGACCTCGACCAGTTTGTCGACGATGTGCTGCGGGGTCGGCTGATCGGGATTGCCCATGCCAAAGTCGATGATGTCCTCGCCACGGGCCCGGGCCGCCGCCTTCAATTCACCAACGATATTAAAGACATACGGCGGCAGCCGTTTGATTCTCGGGAAATCGTCTATCAAGTGGGCAATCCGATAAGAAAAAGGGTTAATGACCCGGGGCCCGCGCACCTGCCCCGTCTCGTCGCAAAGCGGGTAACATTAACGGGTTCGCCGGTAGACTGTCAATGTTCCCGTAGAATTCAGGGACTTAGCCCGCATCAATGCACCGAACTTGACGTCATCCCCACACCTGACCGAAGCTATCAGCGCCTGACCCACTGCCCAGCAGGACTTCGTATGAAATTCAGCCTCGAACAGGTCGGCGGACTCACCATCCGCGCTTACGACACCGGTCGAATCACGGTCGTCATTCCCCCCTGGCATCCCCTGCGTGGCGTGGTCAATATCGAGCAGGACGATGAAGGCAACGCCGAATTCAACGACAGTTTCATCATCAGCCGCGAACAGCTCACTGACGACTGGGCTCCGCAAACCTACGATGAGCTGCAACCCGAACACCTCACCACCCTGCTCGCCTACGAACCGGAACTGATCCTGCTGGGCACCGGCGCGCAACTGCGCTTTCCCAATGGCGAGACCATGGCGCGGATCCAGGAAGCCGGCGTCGGTCTGGAAGTGATGGACACCGCCGCCGCCTGCCGGACTTTTAATATCCTGGTGGCCGAAGGGCGCAACGTCGTCGCGGCGTTGATGATGATCTGAGGTCTCTTCTCTGGTTCTCTGGAAATATAACGCGGAGGTCGCAAAGGCGCGGAGAACGCGAAGAGATAATTTTGAATGTTGAATTATGAATTTTAAATGGCGGTGTTCTATTTGATTCAAAATTCAACATTCATAACTCAACATTGTTATAGCTCTGTAGGTCACGCTGGCCTCAGCCTGCGTGACATTCCTTGTCTTGTGGGAGGCGATT
>NZ_JAVLAZ010000062.1:3901-5256 GCF_031581315.1 Thiohalophilus sp. | reverse complement strand
AGTACCTAGACCCTGGCCCCTTAAATTCGTCGCTGTTCGACGAATTTAAGAACGGTCACCGTCAGCGCCGGCAGGAAGGTGAGAGTGACCAGCGCGGTGCCCATCAGGCCGAACATGACGATTACGCCGACGCCGCGATAGAGTTCGGTACCTGCGCCGGGCAAAAAGACCAGCGGGGCCAGGCCGAAGACGGTGGTGAGAGTGGACATGGCGATCGGACGCAGACGGGTTTCCACCGCATTGGCAACCGCTTCACGCGCGGCCATGCCCTCCTCGCGCAAATTGACGATCGACTGATGCACGATCAGGATCGGGTTGTTGACCACTGTCCCCATCAGGATCAAAAAGCCGAGCATGGCGATCATGTCAAACGGCAGGGTGAGTGCCGACAGGCCGATTAACGGGAAGCCGCTGCCGATGAAATTGAACAGCCACAAACCAAAGATGCCGCCGCTGACACCCAGCGGGATGGTGGTCATGATCAATAACGGATAACCCCAGTGGGTGAAGATCGCCACCAGCAACAGGTAAATGATCACCACCGCCACAATGTAGTTGGCGGTTAACGCCTCGCGTGTCGCGTCCAGTTCGTCGCTGGCCCCCGAGATGGCCAGACCGATGTTCGAAGGTATCTCACCCGCATCGCGAAGATGCTGCACCAGATCGTCACGCACCCGTTGTACCCCGGTCTCCAGCGCCACATCATCCGGCGGAATAATGTTCAGAGTTACGGTCCGTCGACCGTTGAGCCGGCGGATATTGTTGGTATCCACCGTCTCGACAATCTCGGCAATAGCAGAGAACGGCAGGATCGCGCCGACCGGCGTGTAGATCTGTTTTTGATCCAGGCTGTCCAGCGTGGCGTTAACACCATCCTTGCTGTAGAGATACATATCGATCTTGTCGTCATCGAGGAAAAACTCACTGACGAACGCACCGTCGGTCAGCGCGGAGACGGTATAGCCCAGTTCCTGGGTGGTCATGCCCACTTCGGTGGCCCGCTCCCACCTGGGACGGATTTCAACCAGCGGCTGCGAGAGTGACAATGTCGAGGGATTGGCACGCAGGCGCGGTGAGTCGAAGATCTCCCCGGCCCGTTGATAGGCCTTGTTGGCCACTTTGTAGACCGAGGCCAGGTCGGGGCCGGAGATATCCAGGTTCACGCTACGTGTGCCGCCGGAGTTGCTGGTGATGATTGAGCCGCGGGTGACGAACGGACGCATGGCCGGATACTCGCGGTATTTGGCGTCGATCGCGTCCATCAGCGGTTTGATGTGCGACGGCTCTTTCGGCTCGGTGATGATCCGGATCCCGGCCGGCCGGATACTCAGGTTCAGGTATTTCATCGCCGGCAC
>NZ_JAVLAZ010000062.1:0-3801 GCF_031581315.1 Thiohalophilus sp. | reverse complement strand
CGCATCTGCATGCCGGCCGGTTTGAGCACCTCGCGGTTGATGGCCGCCATCTGCTCCAGCATGCCTTCCTTGATCTCGATGACATTGGAACCAGGCTGGCGGCGTACCGACATACCGATCACCGGCTTGCCGTCGGTATAGGAGAGCCGGCTCAATTTGTAGTGGTCCAGTTGCAGCGTCGCCACGTCGCCCAATCGAATGATGGCATCGCCACGTCGATCGAGAATGAGCTCGCGCATGTCATCGAGATCGGCAAAGCGGCCAATGGTGCGCAACAGATAGCGGCGCTTGCCCGATTCCAGCTCGCCGCCGGAGATATCCCGGTTGCGCTGACGAATGGCATCGCGCACCTGGGCAATGGTGATATCCCGCTCGGCCAGTTTGGCGGGATCGAGCATTATCTGAATCTGACGTTCCGCTCCGCCGTAAACATTGACCATGGAGACACCCGGCACGGTCTCCATGCGCACCCGCACGTTGTCATCCACGTAATCCTGCATCATCACCATGTCCAGATTGCGCGGATTACCGTCCAGCGGCATGACACGGAAATACATAAAAGAGTTACTGGAGAACGAGGAGGCGTAGATACGCGGCTCATCTACGTTCTCGGGATAGGACGGTACCTGCGACAGGGCATTGTTGATCTCGATCAGGGTATTATTGAGATCAATACCGAAGGGAAACTCCAGTTCAATGGAAGCCTGGCCGAACGACGAGGAAGAAATGATCCGTTCCAGCCCCGGCACGCTGCGCAGGTACTCTTCCTGTTCGATAATGATCTCTTTTTCCACATCCTGCGGCGTCGCGCCCGGCCAGGACGTGCGAATGGTAATCGTGCGCACTTCCAGATCCGGAATCATCTGCACCGGAATGCGCATGGCCGCCACCACACCCAGCACCGCCACAATCAGCACGGCCACGGCTATCAGAGTGCCGCGATGGATCATCGATTGAAACATGCCTTAGCGTTCCCCGCCCCGCGACTCGATGCGAACGGCCTGATCGGCTTCCAGGGCTTCGTTACCCTCGACCACCACGGTATCGCCGGCCTTGATGCCCTCGCGGATCTCAACCTGCCCGTCAAACCCGTGGCCGGTCGTCACCCTGCGTTCGACCACGTGCAAGCCGTCGTCCTGTTCGCGGACTACCCAGACCGTGACCCGGCCATCGGGATAGCGCAAGATCGCATCACGCGAGACCACAATACCATGGCGATCGGCCGAGACCTGTAACAGGCCGTTGACCGACATCCCCGGGATAATATTCACATCGACCGAGTCGAACAGGACGCGCAGCATAAAAGTCCGGGCACTGCGATCGTTGACCGGCACCACCGCGTCGATCTGCCCCTCAAACTGCCGTTCGGACAGGGCGTCCAGCGTCAGAGTGATCCGGCTGTTGTCATCGATGAGGGGATAGAAGGCCTGGGGTACCGAAAAATCGGCATGCAGCGTGTCCAGTCCGACCAGCTCCAGCACCGTAGTACCGGGATCGACCCACTCGCCCACCTCGGTCAGCTTGTCGCTGATCACCCCGGCAAACGGCGCCCGCACCACGTGGCGTTCGAAGCGGGCCTGCTGGCGCTGCTCCTCGGCCTTCTGACGCTTCAACGCGGCGGCCTTGATCTCGACTTCCGCCCGGCGCAGCTGGATTTCGTTTTCCGAGATGCTGTTCTGCTTGCGCAGGCGTTGCGCATCGGCATAACGGCGCTTCGCGTCCATCAACTCGGCGCGCAGTTGCTCGGTCTGTGCCTGGCTGGCCTGATATTCCCACTTGCCGATTTCACTATCGAGCACCAGCAACACATCCCCGACCTCGACCCGATCACCGAAATCCACTTTGAGTGACGCCACCTGGCCGCTGATCTCGGCCGACAGCCGCGAGACTCTGGCCGAGGTAACCGTGCCACTGAGCGGCACCTGACGAACGATCTCCGCCTCGCGCGCCTTCTCGACCACCACCGTTGGCGCTTCGGCGGCCCGCGCGGATGTCAGATTCAGAAACAACAGGATCGTCAGGGGCCATGCCCACAACCGGGGTGGAACACGCGCCGTCGGGGCGCGAAACAGATCGGGCATCCTCAAAACCTCGTTATTATTGTGTATTAGAACATGTCTGGAGTGGCAACAACCTGCCATGCCTAACGGCCCTCTACAAGCAGCAGGATAAATTACACAGTTTTAAATCGGACAAACAGT
Source organism: Thiohalophilus sp. (assembly GCF_031581315.1). Classification (GTDB taxonomy): domain Bacteria; phylum Pseudomonadota; class Gammaproteobacteria; order UBA6429; family Thiohalophilaceae; genus Thiohalophilus. Next base: position 1,600 of record NZ_JAVLAZ010000062.1, on the reverse strand, counting down.
GCGTCAACAGGTTCCAACAAGATTCAATCGAAAACATCGCGGGAATAAAAAATGCAACACAGCTGCCCATAGCGGTGCCACTACATTAGAGTTGAATAAAATAGCCGGCGACACAAGCCCATTGCAAACAACGCCGCCAGCTAACAACTCAGCGATTACTTACTGGCAATGGTTTTGATATTTTCATGGATTTTGAACAGAACGATCAGCAGCTCGCACCAGATTCGGGCAAAGATCGCCCCGCCTATAATTGCTCCGAGCCCCATCAAAAACTGGGTGAAACTGAAACCATAAGGACTGGAGAACATAGTACCAATCCCGCCTATCAGCACAAACAGCAACAAGAGCCAATAAACGATGGTGATGATTTTCGGCGTCAGCATGGAATTGAACACAAAGATTTCTTTCATGATTTTTCTCCTTTTTTAATAAACGCCCGCAAACAGGCGGACCCCTCCCCACCGCACAATTCGCTCACATCACAACTGCGCTGAAAACGTATTTTCAGCATTTATGGCAAGCGGATAACGTGGCGAAAATCAATTATTTCATATATGACACAGTCCGAAAGAGTTTCAGTAACAGGATGCATTCCACGCACCGCTATCCGGGCATCAAGAAAGCGGTCAACAGGACACATCCTCCTCAGCCGCGCACATGCCTGAGCAACAGCCAGATCCGCTTGCAGATATTGTTCACCCGCGCGCCCATGCCTCCCAGGCGCCAAACTCCTTCATCGCTGTCCCGGCCGAGGAGAGCGCCTTGAGAACCGCCGGAGTACTCATATCCCTATGCCAATCCCACCAATGTGGTTAAGTTATTGGATGCCGACCCGCTTCGAGGTTTTATTCTATAGCCGATATCGGCAAAACGGCTTCTCAGGCAACATCCTGACTAAAGACGGATTGGGGAACGCAAACCTCATCGACCGTCAAAACACATTTGTCATTACTGATAGCAATCGTTGCTTCAAGCATCTCCACACCGGACTCTTGTGCCATGGTGTCTGCTTTAGTGAGAACAGCTTGTAATGCCAGACCGATTTCTGTTCGCTTACCCGGATCCAGAGCCAGTTTCCGCCAGCTCTCATCAGCATGAGACTCACTGGCGACTCCCAGCTCAAAGAAACGATTAACAAGCGAGTCAGTCAGTTTGTCTTCGCCCAGTTTATTTTTGAGAAAGGCGATTATTTCCTGATCTGTCAACGCTTTATACGAAGGCAGCATGGAAGACAAATCCTCGGGAAGAAATGTTGTCAGCTTTTCGCCATTAACCATGCCATAAAATAGATCTTCCTTAACCAGTTGCCTGTAGTCGGGCCGCGGATCCGAACCGGTGCGCCTGTACAGCTGCCTCAGCGCCATCGCTTCACTTCGATGGCCGCTCACACCAAAGCCGGAAAGAAAATGGTCCAGAATATCGTGCACGAAAACCGAAGTAGGAATGCACTGCCCGGTCTCCCGGGTGCTGGCGATGATGACGGGATCACCGATCGTGGCATCTAACTTCCACCCTCTGGCACCGAACCCGTCATCCCACTCTTTCTTGTAGGTCACCCGAACTTGCACCCCTTCATCGCGAATTTGCAACAGATCCGGCG
>NZ_JAVLAZ010000061.1:5458-14938 GCF_031581315.1 Thiohalophilus sp. | reverse complement strand
AGGTGATGGACCACGGCACCCTGACCGATAACAACGGCCGCAAGGCGGATTTCCGTAACGTAATCATCGTCATGACCACCAACGCCGGAGCCGACAGTCTCTCGCGTAGCTCCATCGGTTTCACCCGGCAGGATCATTCCAGCGATGCCATGGAAGCGATCAAGAAGACCTTCACGCCGGAATTCCGCAATCGGCTGGACGCGGTGATTCAGTTCAAGCAACTGAGTCCGGATATCATCAGCCAGGTGGTCGACAAATTCATGTTCGAATTCGAAGCCCAGCTGGAAGAAAAAGGCGTCAGCCTGGAAGTAGACGCCGAGGCGCGGACCTGGCTGGCCATGCGCGGCTACGATCCCACCATGGGCGCGCGGCCGATGGCACGGGTCATTCAGGAACACATCAAGAAGCCCCTGGCCGAAGAGCTGTTATTCGGCAAGTTGTCCAACGGCGGCCGTATCCGCATCAGCGTCGACAACGACGAACTGAGTTTCGAGATGGAAAGCAAGGACGAGCTGGCCACGCAATAACAGGGGCTAGGTGCTAGGTTCTAGGTCCTGGATAAGAGGGGGCTAGGGGCTAGGTCCTGGGAAAACCCTGTAGGTCACGTTGGCGATAGCCTACGTGACACAATCTTGAACAGAGGCAGGGCATCAGGTAGCGCTGTGCGCAACCTGGCCTACAACTCATAACAGGGGCTAGATTCTAGGAGACAATATTCTAGGGGATGTTTTACCTAGAGACTAGTAACTAGCCCCTAGCTCCTGCCAGGCCGCAGGCCTGGTTAGACACAATCTTGAACAGAGGCAGGGCGCTCAGGCAATCTGCCCGATACCGCTTCGCTTTATCGAGCCTACAGACTTATGAACAGAGGGTTGTTTTACTAGCGACTAGAAACTAGCCCCTAGAACCTGCCAGCCCGCAGGGCTGGCCTTAACGATTACGGAAGGTGATGCGGCCCTTGCTGAGGTCATAGGGGGTCAGCTGGACGGTGACCTTGTCGCCGGTCAGGATGCGGATATAGTGTTTGCGCATTTTGCCGGAGATATGCGCGGTCACGACGTGACCGTTTTCGAGTTCAACCCGAAACATGGTGTTGGGCAGGGTTTCAACCACCGTGCCTTCCATTTCAATGTGTTCTTCTTTAGCCATTCAGTAACTATCTCACTCTCCCCAAAACAGCGCGAATAATGCCTGATCCGGGGCCGATTTTCAAAGTAAATAGCTATATAGCGACGGATCCGGCCGTTTCAAGGCCGGAACCGGCGGGCAGGGCGGGAATTCGGGGTGCTCAGACGGCCACGGCGCGGCGCCAGTCCACCGGTGTCCAGTAGACGTGCGGATGGACGAGCTCATCGTCCAGGACGATTTCCATCCCCAGCAACTGGTTGATGATGTCCAGATTGGGAATCTCGGCGAGATCGTCTTTCAGGCGGCCAAAGTGCTGATTGTTCATGTACAGCACGTTGGGGCGAAACCCCTGCTCATTCTCGAACTCGTTGGCGAGACGGTAGATAAAGCTCAACATAAGGCACCTCCTATGTTGGGAACCCCAGCGTGCCTGTTCAGTATGACACTCCCATGACAGTGGAGTTCGGGTGGCCTTGTTTATTATATCGGCCCGCCAGTCAGCGTGCTTTAATTCAATGAAAAAACAAATTGTAAACGAATGTCACAATTCTGATTCAGCGTGTTTGGGGAGGTTATAATGGGAGTTCAGGCGCACTTTCTGTTTTTTAAGACGTCGTTGCCAATACCGTCTTAACCGGTCTCTTCCAGCTCGATCCATTGTCGACCGTCATATCCTTCCAGTGGCTGAAAGCGACGTTTGTAGTCCATCTTGTCCGACTCGCCGATCCAGTAACCCAGATAGAGATAGGAGCGTTGCCACTGTCGGGCAAGTTCAATCTGTTGCAGGATCGCCAGGGTCCCGAGCCCCTTTTGCGACGGTTGCGGTTCAAAAAAGGTATACACCGCCGACAAACCATCCTCCAGCACATCGGTGACCGCGATTGCCAGCAATTGTTGCCGGGCGCGAAATTCGATCAGGGTCGTCTCTGCCCAGTAGGAATCGAGTACCCGCATATAAGTATCGGGATCATCGTTATCCATGCCACCACCGGGATGACGGTGCTGCATGTAACGTCGATAGAGATCGTAATGTTCGTCAACAAACTCGACCGGCCGGGTTGTCAATTGCACATCCTGGTTGGCCTTCAATGTTCGACGTTGACTGCGGTTGGGTTCAAAACGGTCGACGGGAATGCGCACCGGCACACAGGCCCGGCAGTTACGGCAATGGGGGCGATAGATGTAATTGCCACTGCGTCGAAAACCGATACCGGCCAGAGCTGAGTAATGGGCGGGGCGCAGTACCAGTGAGGGATCGACAAAGATCGAGGTCGCCTGACGATCGTCCAGATAACTGCAGGGATGCTCCGGGCTGGCGAAAAACTGCAGCTCGTTGAGCACCGGGTGAAAACTGTTCTGATCGGTCATGGCGATTGTGTCATCAGGTGTCCATCTTGAACTTTAGAATAGCAAGTTGAAGGGGTCCGGAAAACAGCGGAATCAGTGATTCGTTATCTGTCTAAGGCGAATCAAACGACTGGTCTGTATCGATTCGCCCGGTCGCCTGTAACTGTCGGATACGCCCGGGATCGACTGACCAGTGGCCGGCGTTCAGCGGTTCGCAATAGGTATCCAGGTAACGGGTGAATTCTCGCCGGGGAATATTTTGCGCACCGAGACTGTTGAGGTGTTCTGTCTCCACCTGGCAGTCGACGAGTTGGAACTGCCAGGCACGCAGATGTGCCACCAGGGTCACAAAGGCGATTTTTGAGGCATCACTCATGTGGGTAAACATCGACTCGCCAAAAAAAACCTTGCCCAGTGCCACCCCATACAGGCCACCGACCAGTTCATCGTCATACCAGGCTTCCACCGAATGGGCATGCCCTGCCTCATGAAAGTGTCGGTAAGCGCGTTGCATCTCGTCGGTGATCCAGGTGCCGAGTCCATCACGGCGCGGCAGGGCGCATTGCTGCATCACCTCGGCAAAGGCCGTATCAAAGGTGATCCGAAATTGTCCCTTTTTCAGATTCTTGCGCAGGCTGCGGGATATTTTCAGCGCGTCGGGAAACAGGACCGAACGGGGATCGGGCGACCACCAGAGAATCGGTTGCTCGTCGCTGTACCAGGGGAAAATCCCGTGTCGATAGGCTGCCAGTAACCGGGAGGTTGACAGATCGCCGCCCAGGGCAAGCAAGCCGTCAGGATCGCGCAACGCCTCTTCCACATCGGGAAACCAGTCAGGATAGCGGGGGGATAGCCAGTAGGGGGCACTCATACCGGTCAGGCCGATCGCTTGAAAGGCGAGTGAGTATCCAGTTCCTGCATGTAATCTTCCACGGCTTCACGTTCGTGATCCAGATAACGCGTCAGCCCTTCGCGAAAACCTTCATGGGCTATCCAGTGTGCTGACCAAGTCGGTACGGGTAAGAAACCGCGACTGATCTTGTGTTCGCCCTGGGCGCCGGGTTCGAAGCGTTGCAAGCCATGCTGGATGCAGTAATCAAGCCCCTGATAATAACAGGCCTCGAAATGCAGGCTGTGAAAATCGCGATTGCAACCCCAGTGCCGACCGTACAACGTATCGCGGCCACAGACATTAAACGCCGCTGCCACATACTCACCCTGATATTTGGCCATAACCAACACCACATTGCGCGGCATAGTCTGGCCGATCTCCATGAAAAAATCCTGAGACAGCGTCGGGATACCGCTTTTGCGTTCGAAGGTGTTGCGATAAAAACGGTGGTAAATATCCCAGTGTTCCGCTTCCATCTCGTCGCCATGGCGGATTTCGATTTCGACGCCCTGTTCGGCAACCATCCGTCGCTCGCGGCGGATCTTTTTGCGCTTTTGCTGGGTGAAATGCGACAGGTAATCATCGAAGTCACGGTAAGCGTGGTTTTGCCAGTGAAACTGACAACCCAGACGCATTAAATAACGGGAGTCGTTCTGGAACTGTTGTGTATCCCGCTCGTCAGTAAACAACCAGTGCAGGGATGACATACCGGTTTTCTGTGCATGGGCAGTTGCCGCCTCGATCAATTGCGCGGCATAGGTATCAAAATCTTTATCCGGATGCACCAGCAGGCGAGGCCCGGTTGCGGGGGTATAAGGAATGGCGACAACCAGTTTGGGATAATAGTGCAGGCCGGCACGATGCCAGGCATCGGCCCAGGCCCAGTCAAAGACAAATTCGCCATAGGAATTATCCTTGATATACATCGGTGCCGCGGCCACCGGTACACCGCCTTCCTCGATCAGGACATACTGCGGATACCAGCCATACAACTCACCGACGGCATTATACTTTTCCAGCGCACGCAAAAACTCATACCGCACAAATGGAAAACGCCCGTCAGAGAGGGCGTTCCATTGCTCGGCGGAAACCTCGGCGAGACTTTCCAGTATCCGGACGGTCATGTCATTCATTTTTTGAGTTCACTGGGAATATATCGCAGAGGACGCGGAGGCGCAGAGTCGCGGAGTTTTATTAATTTGTACAAATTATCGCTGTCTGTCGACATTATTGAGCTGCTTTGTTTGCAGAATATGTGCTGAACAGATTTAACAAAATGTTTTCTCTGCGTCTTTGCGCCTCCGCGTCCTCCGCGTTATTTCCCAGAGAGTCAACTATAAAACCGCTATGCGTTTTCCTCTTTTTCGAGGTAGCGTTCGGCGTCGAGGGCGGCCATGCAGCCGGTGCCGGCGGAGGTGACGGCCTGGCGGTAGATATGATCGCTGACATCGCCGGCGGCGAAGACGCCCGGGACGCTGGTGGCGGTGGCGTCGCCTTTGGTACCGCTTTTGACGCTGATGTAGCCGCCTTCCATGTCCAGCTGGCCTTCGAAGATGTCGGTGTTGGGTTTATGGCCGATGGCAATGAACACACCCATCACCTCTATTTCCTTGGTGCTGCCGTCTTCGGTACTTTTCAGGCGCAGGCCGGTGACGCCGGAGTTGTCGCCCAGGACTTCATCCAGTTCATGGTTCCATTCGATACTGACGTTGCCGTTTTTCGCTTTTTCCAGCAGCTTGTCGGAGAGAATTTTTTCCGAACGGAATTTGTCGCGGCGATGAATGACAGTGACATGGTCGGCAATGTTGGACAAAAACAGGGCTTCTTCCACGGCGGTGTTGCCGCCACCGACGACCGCCACTTTCTGACCGCGATAGAAAAATCCGTCGCAGGTGGCACAGGCAGAGACGCCCTTGCCGCGAAATGTCTCTTCCGATGGAATACCCAGATACATGGCCGAGGCGCCGGTGGCGATAATCAGTGCATCACACGTATAGACAGCGCTGTCGCCGGTCAGGGTATAGGGCTTTTGCTTCAGATCGACCTTGTTAATGTGGTCAGCGACGATTTCGGTCTCGAAACGTTCGGCATGCTGGCGCATCCGGTCCATCAACCCCGGTCCCTGCAGACCTTCGACATCGCCGGGCCAGTTGTCCACCTCGGTGGTGGTCATCAATTGGCCACCCTGTTCCAGGCCGGTGATCAGTACCGGATTGAGGTTGGCGCGCGCAGCATAAACGGCCGCGGTGTAACCGGCGGGACCGGATCCCAGAATAAGCAGGCGACAGTGTTTGGCTTCACTCATGTGTTAGACTCCGGATGCATGTGATTGATTTGTTGTTCGATTTCCTTAAACAGACAGTCAAAACCGGAACAGGTTCAGCCTGCAGAAGGGAGAGTGCCTGTAGTCTACGGAATGCCAACAGGAGGGTAAAGGCGTAACATGCGAATCGGAGTTCCCAGCGAGATCAAGGTGCAGGAAGGGCGAGTCGCACTGATCCCCGATGCTGTCGATGAACTGATCCGCCATGGCCACCAGGTTTTTATTCAAAGCGGTGCCGGCCAGTATAGCGGCTATGCTGACGAGGCCTATCGGGTGCACGGTGCGCAGATCGTCGCCACGGCGGCCGAACTGTTCGAGGCGGCCGAGTTACTCGTCAAGGTCAAGGAACCGCAGCCCGAGGAACTGGATCGCCTGCGTGCCGATCACCTGCTGTTTTCCTACCTGCATCTGGCGGCCGCGCCGCAACTGACCCGCGCGCTCAGGGAGATCGGGCTCACGGCGGTGGCGTTTGAGACAGTAACCGATAGCCATAACCGTTTGCCGTTACTGGCACCCATGAGTGATATCGCCGGGCGCATCGCCAGCCAGACCGGCAGCAATCTGCTCTACCACCATCAGGGCGGACGCGGCGTGTTGCTGGGCGGGGTGCCGGCCACCGAGCGCGGCGAGGTGGTGGTTCTCGGCGCCGGCGTGGCCGGCACCAGCGCGGCGCGCATGGCCGCCGGCATGGGTGCCCGGGTCACCGTTTTCGATCGCGATCGGGACAAGCTGCAACAGGCTCGCCTGATCGGCCCCAATGTCACCGGCCGCCATGCCTACACCAGCGCCATCGAGGAGGCTGTTCAGTCCGCCGATCTGCTGATCGGGGCGGTACTGATACCCGGCGCCAGGGCCCCGCACCTGGTCTCGGCCGAGACGGTCCGACGCATGCCGACCGGCAGTGTGATTATCGATATTTCGGTCGACCAGGGGGGCTGTATCGAAACCACCCGCCCGACCAGCTACGACGAGCCCACATTCCTCTGGGAAGGGGTGCTCCATTACGGGGTCACCAATATGCCGGGCGCGGTGCCCAGAACGGCCTCCCAGGCGTTGTCCGCCGCGCTGGTTCCCTATATCCTGCATCTGGCCGAGCCGGGCTGGGAGAGCCGGCCGGACCTCGCCGCGGGGCTCAATATTCGGGCCGGCAAGGTGGAGCTGGCCGCCTTGCAATAACTATAGATATATTGCGATTATTCTTATAATTTAGTAAGTTATATTACTTTTCTCATAAAGAAGATAAACTTTGCCCCAGGCCAAAAAGACAGCCGCTGAATCCAAGAGTCCGCCCCTGGCCAGCCACCTGCAACGGGCGCTGAAAGAGGGGGCGCTGTATGTGTTCGGCTTCACCGCGCTCTATTTTTTGCTCGCGCTCTCCAGCTACCATCCGGCGGATCCGGGCTGGTCCCACAGTGGCGGGGCGCAGCCACGTATCGCCAATCTGGGCGGCCCGACCGGCGCCTGGCTGGCGGATGTCTTTTTAAGCCTGTTCGGCTATCTGGCCTACCTGTTCCCGATCATGGTCGCCTATGCCGGCTGGCGCCTGTATCGCGATCGACGCAATATCCATCCCTTCGACATCCGCGGCTTCGGTCTGCGGATCAGCGGTTTTGTTCTCACCCTGCTGGCCGGCTGCGGACTGGCCAGTTTGCACGATGTCGGCGGTGTCAGCCCGTTGCCGGTCAATGCCGGGGGCATTCTGGGCGATTATGTGGCGACCAATATGGCCGGTGCATTCAGCTTTCTGGGCGCCACGCTGTTGCTGCTGGCGCTGTTTTTGAGCGGAGTGACCCTGTTCACCCACCTGTCCTGGTTATGGCTGATGGACAGTCTGGGCGCCCTGACGCTGCGCCTTTTGTATGCGCTGCGCGCCTGGTTTACCCGCACGGTGAGCTGGATCCAGGAACGGCGGGCGCGCAAGCAGCATCAACAGCAGTCCAGCGCGAAGGTCGAAAAGCAGAAAGTCAGAGAGGCCAAACGCACGCCACCGGTGATCCAGCGCGAGGAAAAACCGGCCACGCCCAGCAAGCGGGTCGAGCGCGAGCGGCAAGTACCCCTGTTTACCGATGCCGGGAGCGGGGCGTTACCGCCGCTGTCGCTGCTGGATGACACCCAGCCCGGCGATCGCAACGAAATTTCCGAAGAGGCGCTGCAGGCGATGGGCCGCCAGGTGGAGCTGAAGCTGCAGGATTTCGGTATCGAGGGGGAAGTGGTGGCGGTCCATCCCGGCCCGGTCATTACCCGCTTCGAGCTGCAACCGGCGGCCGGGGTCAAGGTCAACCAGATCACCAACCTGGCCAAGGATCTGGCCCGTGCCCTGTCGGCGGTCAGTGTGCGGGTAGTGGAAGTCATTCCGGGCAAGACCACCGTCGGCCTGGAGATTCCCAACCAGCAGCGCGAGGTGGTACGCCTCAGCGATAATCTCAAGGCCCCCGAATTTGCCGATTCCAAGTCCCCTCTGACACTGGTGCTGGGCAAGGATATCAGCGGCAATCCCACGGTCGCGGATCTGGCCCGCATGCCGCATCTGCTGGTCGCCGGGACTACCGGTGCCGGCAAATCGGTGGCGCTCAATGCCATGATCCTGAGCCTGCTGTATAACGCCAGTCCGAAGGATGTGCGACTGATTCTGATCGATCCCAAGATGCTGGAACTGTCGATCTACGACGGCATTCCCCACCTGCTGGCGCCGGTGGTCACCGACATGAAAGATGCGGCCAACGCGCTGCGCTGGTGTGTGGCGGAAATGGATCAACGTTATCGATTGATGTCAGCGCTGAAGGTGCGCAACATCGCCGGTTTCAATCGCAAGGTGCGTGAGGCCAAAGAGGCGGGCCAGCCGATCCTCGATCCGCTGCACCCGGCCGACTCCGAGCTGGAAGCGCAGGAACTGCAGCCGATGCCGTACATCGTGGTGGTGGTCGACGAGCTGGCCGACATGATGATGGTGGTCGGGAAAAAGGTCGAGGAGTTGATCGCTCGCCTGGCCCAGAAAGCGCGCGCTTCGGGCATTCACCTGATCCTGGCCACCCAGCGTCCGTCGGTCGATGTGCTGACCGGGCTGATCAAATCCAATATCCCCACGCGTATTGCCTTCCAGGTTTCCTCGCGGGTCGATTCGCGCACGATTCTCGATCAGATGGGCGCCGAGCAGTTGCTGGGTCATGGCGACATGCTGTATCTGCCGCCGGGGAGCGGCCTGCCGGTCCGTATTCACGGCGCCTTTGTCGACGATCATGAAGTGCACAACGTGGTCGAGAATCTGAAACAAAGCGGCCAGCCGCAATACCTTGATGAGGTCACCAACGGTCCGGCCGAGTCCGAGAGTAGTTATAGTGGTGAAGGCGGCAGCGGCGATGCCGAAGCCGATCCCCTGTATGATGAAGCGGTCCAGATCGTCACCGAAACCCGCCGCGCATCCATCTCCGGTGTACAGCGCCGCCTGCGGATCGGTTACAACCGCGCCGCACGGCTGGTCGAGGCAATGGAACAGGCCGGCGTCGTCGGCCCGCTGGAATCCAACGGCAACCGCGAAGTTCTGGCGCCGCCACCGCCCAAGGAATGAACACAGTTTGAACCACAGAAGACAACGGGGGTCACAGAGTTAATGGAGCCGTTACTCCAAATAAAGACTCTGTGCCCCCTGTGGTGAATTAAACGAACAAGAGAAATGCTACGTATGTTGAAACGAATAATGATAACCGTGATGACCTGTCTAATGTTCAGCGCGCCGGTTCAGGCCGCGCCGGCCATCGAGGACTATTTCAGCAATCTCGACAGTTTCGAGGCG
>NZ_JAVLAZ010000061.1:3290-5358 GCF_031581315.1 Thiohalophilus sp. | reverse complement strand
TCAGGCCGCGCCGGCCATCGAGGACTATTTCAGCAATCTCGACAGTTTCGAGGCGCGTTTTGTCCAGAAGCTGTTCAGTCCCGAGCAGGAACTGGAAGAAGAAAGTCACGGCATCATCAAAATCAAGCGCCCCGATCGGTTTTACCTCAAATATACCCGGCCATATGAGCAGCTCTATATTGCCGATGGAAAAAAGCTCTGGTCTTACGATGTCGATCTGGAACAGATTATCGTCAAACAGCAAAAAAATCTGTTACGCGATACACCGGCGATGATTCTCAGTAGTCCCGGGGATCTGCAACGTCAATACCGGATCGAATCGTATAACGATGAAGGTAAACTGAACTGGTTTCGCCTGATTCCCCGAAGCAACGAAAACCAGTTTGAAGAGATCAACCTGGGCTTCGATGCCGAACAGATCCGTACCATGGAACTGAAAGATGGCTTTGGCCGGATTACCCGGCTGGAATTCGACGACATTCGCCGCAATCCAGCTTTTTCGGCCGAGACCTTTCGTTTTACGCCGCCGGCCGGCGTGGATGTTATCCAGCAATAAGCTGTCACGAGACGAGAATTCAGAAGTAAAGAACCACTGAATACACCGAAGACACTGAAGATAACGTTGAGCGGCAAAAATCTGTTTCAGTGTCTTCGGTGTAGTCGGTATTTCGGTGGTTGAGCGCGCTCAACTCTGCTAATAACGCCTGATAGCTCAAGACAACCTGATTACTATGTCCGATACCCCCGATATGTTCTATTCCGATAACCAGAGCGATCAGTCCGGCAGTGAGCTGGCCTGGCGGCCGCTGGCGGATCGCATGCGGCCGCAGTCACTGGATGAGATAGCCGGGCAGGGCCATTTACTGGCGCCAAACAAACCGCTGCGTCAGGCGATCGAATCGGGCAAGCTGCATTCGATGATCTTCTGGGGGCCGCCCGGCACCGGCAAAACGACGCTGGCACGGATGATCGCCCGCTATTGTGATGCCGAGTTTCTCAGCATCTCCGCAGTGTTGTCCGGGGTCAAGGAAATCCGTGCCGCCATTGCCCGCGCCCAGGAGGTACAGCAACAACAGAACCGGCCCAGCGTGCTGTTCGTCGACGAGGTGCATCGTTTTAACAAATCCCAGCAGGATGCGTTTCTGCCCTATGTGGAAAACGGCACGGTAACGTTCATCGGCGCCACGACCGAAAACCCCTCCTTTGAACTGAACAACGCCCTGTTATCCCGCGCCCGGGTCTATGTGCTCAAGGCACTGGACAGTGACGACATTCTGCAGGTGATTCAACGAGCACTGGGCGATCCGCAACGCGGGCTGGCGCAGTTGCACCTGGAAATTGCCCCCGAACTGCTGCAGCGACTGGCCGAGGCGGCCGATGGCGATGCCCGACGCGCGCTTAATTTGCTGGAAATTGCGACCGAACTGGCCGAGGAAACAGATGGCCGCGCCCGGATCACGGAGCAGACCCTGGCCGAAGTGCTGGGCAGTGGCCTGCGCCGTTTCGACAAGCAGGGCGAGGCGTTTTACGATCAAATCTCCGCACTGCATAAGTCCGTGCGCGGTTCGGATCCGGACGCCGCGCTGTACTGGTTCGTGCGCATGATCGACGGCGGCTGCGATCCGCTTTACATTGCGCGGCGTGTGGTGCGCATGGCGAGCGAGGATATCGGCAATGCCGATCCGCGCGCACTGACGATCGCGCTGCACGCCTGGGATGTCCAGGATCGGCTCGGCAGCCCCGAAGGCGAACTGACCATCGCCCAGGCGGTGATCTATATGGCCTGTGCGGCCAAGAGCAATGCCGTCTATACCGCCTTCAACCAGGCCCGGGCAGATGTCCAGCAGGCCGGTTCGGACGAAGTTCCCATTCATCTGCGTAACGCCCCGACCCGCCTGATGAAAGAGCTGGGTTACGGCAAGGCCTACCGTTACGCCCATGATGAACCCGAAGCCTACGCTGCTGGCGAGACCTATTTTCCCGAGAGCTTCGGCGAGCGACGCTATTATTATCCGGTGGATCGCGGCCTGGAGATCAAGATCGCCGAAAAGCTGGCCCATTTACGCGA
>NZ_JAVLAZ010000061.1:0-3190 GCF_031581315.1 Thiohalophilus sp. | reverse complement strand
GCCTTTGTTGATCAGGGATTAATCGGTGCTTCAGATTCTCGCCATTGCCGTGGGCGGCGCCATCGGTTCGGTGCTGCGCTTTACGCTCTCTGGCAGCGTCCATCAGCTGTTGGGTCGGGAGTTTCCTTACGGGACGCTGAGTGTCAATGTCCTCGGGTCGCTGTTGATGGGGTTTCTTTATATTGTCTTGCTGGAACGGGCCAGTCTCGGTGCCGAGTGGCGCGCCCTGTTACTGATCGGTTTGCTCGGTGCCTTTACCACGTTTTCGACCTTTTCCCTGGAAACGCTGAACCTGATCGAAAGTGGTGCGCTGGTCAAGGCGGGGATGAACATTCTGCTCAGTGTCACACTTTGTCTGTTGGCCGCCTGGGTGGGCATGTTGGGAGGACGTCAATTATGAATCATACATCGGTCACGATGGTCCGGATCTACCTGACCGAGGGCGAGGCCCAGCTCGACACGTTGATACGACGCCTGCATGACTGGGAAAAGGCCAGCGGCGTGACGGTGTTTCGCGGTATCTCCGGGTTCGGGGAATCGGGCGAGATACACCATTCGGGACTGCTCGATCTCTCGCTCAATTTACCGATCGTCGTGGAATTCTATGATTCGCCTGAAAAAGCCGAGGCGATCGTGAAACACCTGAATGACTTTATCAAACCCGGTCATATCGTCACCTGGGACGCCCGGGTCAATACCCAATAAACAGAAGGTTTTCTATGCTGGATCCCAAACGATTACGTAACGACTTGCAGGGTTGTGCCACACAACTGGCCCGCCGCGGTTATCAACTGGAGACCGAAACCATCGAGTCGCTGGAAGAGCAGCGCAAACAGCTCCAGGTGACAACCCAGGAGCTGCAGGCCGAACGTAATACCCAATCCAAAGCCATCGGCCAGGCCAAGGCCAAAGGCGAGGATGCCGCGCCGATTCTGGAAGCCGTGGCCGATCTCGGCGACCGGCTCAAGGCGGCCGAAACACAGTTGCAGGAGGTCCAGCAGCAACTGGATGCGATTCTGCTCGGTATCCCGAACATCCCGCAGGCCGCTGTGCCCGACGGCCGGGATGAGGACGATAATGTGGCGATCCGCCACTGGGGCGAACCGCGCCAGCTGGATTTTGAACCAAAGGATCACGTGGATCTGGGCGAGCAGATCGGCGGTCTCGATTTTGACACCGCCGCCAAACTGACCGGTTCCCGCTTTGCCGTCATGAGCGGCGGCATCGCCCGGCTGCACCGGGCGCTGATCCAGTTCATGCTCGATCTGCACACCACCGAACACGGCTACACCGAAACCTATGTGCCGTATATCGTCAACGCGGAAAGTTTGCGCGGCACCGGCCAGCTGCCCAAATTTGAGGAAGATCTGTTCAAGCTGCACCACGAGCAGGATTTCTACCTGATCCCCACCGCCGAGGTGCCGGTGACCAATATCGTGCGCGATGTGATCGTCGACGACGACTATATGCCACGCAAATACGTCGCCCACACGCCCTGTTTTCGCAGCGAGGCCGGCTCCTACGGCAAGGACACCCGGGGCATGATTCGCCAGCACCAGTTCGAAAAGGTGGAGCTGGTACAGGTCGTACGCCCGGCCGATTCGCTGGCAGCCCATGAAGAGCTCACCGGCCACGCCGAGGCGGTGTTACAGAAACTGGAACTGCCTTACCGGGTCGTCGATCTGTGTACGGGGGATATCGGCTTTTCGGCGTCGCGGACCTACGATCTGGAGGTCTGGCTGCCGGGGCAGGGTAAATACCGGGAGATCTCCTCCTGCAGCAACTTCGAGGACTTCCAGGCCCGCCGGCTCAGGGCCCGCTGGCGCAACCCGGCCACGGGCAAACCCGAGCTGGTGCACACGCTCAACGGCTCCGGCCTGGCGGTCGGGCGCACGCTGGTGGCGATTCTGGAAAATTATCAGGACGCGGGCGGCCGGGTCGCCATTCCCGCGGCACTGCAACCCTACATGGGCGGGCTGCAGCAGCTGGGATAGGTGCGGATTTAACCTTTAACCAGCAGAATCAGCAATACCACGAAGCCCACGACCAGGGCGATGGGGAACAGAAAGCCTTTCCAGTCCTCGGCCGAGCCCTTGGGGGCGTTGTTGAGCGCATGGCGCATGCGCGGGAAGATGAATATCAGCATGGCACCGAGCAGTACCGCCGTGGCGATTTTTTCCCAACCCATTTGAAGCCTCCTTTTTAATTCGCCGCGAACGGTTATTTTTTCACCGTTCGGGGCTTATTTCAGACCAAAAAAAGCCCCGATATGTCGGGGCTTTTGAACGTTGCCGTGGGTGGCGTTTATTCGTTGCCGAAGGCACCCAGCAGATGCAGCAGGGCCTGGAACATGTTCAGCAGGGAGAGGAAAATCCCGGCCGTGGCCATGATGTAGTTGGTTTCCCCGCCATGGATGATGGAGGAAGTCTGGAACAGAATGAACCCGCTCATGATCAGTACGATAGCGGCGTTCACGGCCAGAAACAGCGCCGGAATCTCCAGGAAGATATTCGCCAGCGCCGCGGCCAGGACCACGAAAAAGCCGACAAACAGGAAACCCGCCAGGAAGCTGAAATCCTTGCGCGTGGTCAGGGCGTAAGCGGACAGGCCAAGGAAGATCACGGCGGTGCCGCCCAGAGCGGTCATGACAATCGTTGGATTGGCGGCCAGATAATAGCCCACGATCGGCCCCAGACCGAAGCCCAGCAGCCCCGTAATGGCAAAAATCACCGGAATCCCGGTGGCCGAATTGGCGGTGCGCGGCAGGACGAACCAGAGCATCACGATGCCGGCAATCGTCGCGATCAGCCCCATACCATAAGAAACCTGCGAGACCACACTGATCGCTGCCATCACAGCACTGAAGATCAGGGTCATGGACAGCAGTGCATAGGTGTTACGCAATACCTTGTTGGTCTCTATCGCCGACCCAAGCGGCCGGGTAGCAGCACGTTCTTGGTACATGTTTAACCCATCCTTATTCAAATTTAAGCCTGACTAATGGACTACAGGATACCTGATTAGTTCCCGATATCAAGCCATATCGATCCGATTTCAAGACCGCCTCCCTCTGGAAACTTGGCCTTTCATAGGGTATTCTTCGCCCCCTCGAATAAAGGGACGAGGGTCGGAGGGCCGAGTGACGAGTAAAACCTCGTACCTCGTTACTCGTCCCTCGTAACTGTGTTTT
>NZ_JAVLAZ010000060.1:0-15019 GCF_031581315.1 Thiohalophilus sp. | reverse complement strand
CTTCAACTTAAACGGTCTTCGAATCATCCGGTATCTGGTCGCGCTCTTCCAGCGAATAATCCCGAACTATTGCACCGACCCGAATCCGGTAATTTTCGAACAACGCATGCCGGCCTTTTGACTGTGCGGCACGATGTTGCTCCAGGTTTCGCCAACGGGTGATCGCCTCCTCGTTCTCCCAGAAGGAAAGCGACAGTATTTTCCTTTCATCGCTCAGGCTCTGGAACCGCTCGATGGAGATAAAACCGGGCATCTCTTTTAAATGCTCCCTCAGCTCGGCCGCGAGGGACAGGTATTCCTGTTTGCCTTCGGTAGTGGGTGTTACTTCAAATATCACCGCAATCATAGGTCACCTTTACAATGACAGGTCGGACGGGCATCCGGTAAAGCGTAATCCGATTCTATAATGGACAGACGCCGGATTACACATCGTTGGCGCGGCGCAATCGGGCTTCGACCCGGGCGGTATTCAGCAGGCTGTCATCGACCACCTCGGGATAGAGGGGATAGAACCGCTCCACCTCGAAAACATGCTCGCATGCGGCTTGCTCCAGCTGTTGCCGCACAGTCCGGGGCAGGCCGGCCATCATCAGCAAGCGGGGCGCGATCCGCTGCAGATAGAGATCGCAAAGCCGCTGGCATTCCGGGTCCGCCCATTCGTCCCTGATCAGACAGGCTGGGAAGCCCTCTGTCACCGCCGAGCGTTCGAACCAGGCCGCCCGTGGCTGATTGCCGGCCCGCTCCTCGATCTGTTTCTGCAGGCGATAGTTGACCGGCAACGGATAAGTCGCCTGCACCGGGGGATCCGGATCCGGGATTGCCAGTTCCGCCGCGGGCATGGACAACCACTCCAGGGGCGGGACGGGAAGCTGCATCTCTGCCTCATCGACGCAGGCATGCAGCAGTGCGAGAGGACTTCCGTCGTTGCCGTCCAGCAACCAGTATTCATAACAGTCCGCCGGCTCAAAAGGGATCCTGACATTGCGGATCGCCTCGAAAAGCCGCTGGCTGTCAGCACGGACCCGCTCAGGCTCCAGAGAGGGGTGTACCGCACGAGTCTCCAGCTGTTCGCCATCGATAGTCACCACCAGGGAAAAATTCACTCTCGGATCGTCCCGGAACGGTCCATTTCTCACCTGCTCGTTATCGTTATGCGCATAGCGTATCGCCCAGTTCTTCCCATCCAGGCTCAGGGCTCGCCCCCAGCCCAGTTCAGCAACCTGGACCACGCCGATGAAGGGCAATAGCAGTCTTTTGGAGTACAGGCGGATCATTTTTGCAAACGCAGGATTGTGGCTGTCGATAACGCTAACTGTGCCACCCGCTTGCGGGTCATGGCCAGTATTTCATAGACCGGATGAGAGCGCGCATTGTTCAGCTCCGGGCCCGCTCCACAGCAAGGCCCACGCTTCGCCCTGCCCGCCGGCATCGACAGGCAGTGGTTGGACAACGGCCCGCGCCAGGCGCGCCCTGTTGGGCCGGAGCTGCCCTGCGGACGGACAGCCCCCCTGCCCCGGTGGCACAGGTCCAGAGCCGGCCCCAGGGGCTCTGTTCTTGGCGACGGAGCTCTACCCACATTCAGGGCGACAGGAGGCCCGCTCTGGCACATGGCAGAGCCAGTGGGACGCAACGCCAGCTCACCATTGTGGCATGACATAAACAGTATTTAGTGGAATCACTGACCGCATGAACCGCTGTCAGCTTGATTAACGTGAAGAATTCCAGGCAAGTTCCGCTATACCCCGCCAGGGACGTCGGGGTAAAACAGCAGATTGTTATTGAAGAGAAGCCGCGCGACCTTCAAAGTACGCGCGGCTGATCGCCTCAGGGCTTCTTGGGGGTGGTGTAGGGAACTTCTTTCTGGAAGGATTCCCAGATAGTGTCATAACCCACGTAACCCTTCTCATTAGCCTGCATCTGACGGGTTGTCAGATAACGTGACTTGCCATCGGGAACCTTGGGCCGGGTTTTTGGTGCATCGCTCATAATCATCACTCCTCAATGGTTGAAACGGGAGGAATTAAAACAGGGTTGTCAGCCCCTCCCACTTAACTGACGTAAATCATATTTTCTAGCGCGTGTAATGTCCCTTTTTGGGAATCACATGCCGTACGCCCCCCTGGGGATTCTCGACATCCCCATTATAGCGGGGTATGACGTGAATATGGACATGGAAAATACTCTGTCCGGCCGCCGGCCCTATATTAACGCCGATATTATAGCCGTCAGGGCTGAACTCCTCGTCCAGCAACCGGCGCTCCTCGGTTATCAGCGCCATGCAGGCGTTGATCTCTTCGGGCGTCAGGTCAAAAAAGCTGGCGACATGACGACGCGGAATCACAAGGGTATGCCCCGGGCTCACCGCGTAGGTGTCGCGAGCACTGTAAGCAAGTTCATTCTCCAGTGATACCCCGCGTGGATCTTTACAAAACAGACACGGGTTATTGGGATCTCTTTTTTGTTCTGCTTTAACTTCAGACGACAAACTTCAACTCCCGCTCGCCTAATTAACTACATCATCCCGTTATTTCACAGGAACTTTGGTAGTCCCTTCAACGTCCGGAATATCGTCGACCTTACCACCGTACTCGATCTCTTCCTCGGAGGCATCGCGAACTTCCTTGATCTCCAGTTTGAAAATTACTTCCCGGCCACACAGCGGATTGTTCCCATCGATAGTAACGGTCTTTTTATCCACTCTTGTAACCAGAAAAGTCTTGGTCTGACCCTTTTCGTTTTCCATCAGAATGGACGTACCGACTTCGCGATATTCCTCGGGTACGTTTTCGATAGATTCGACAATGACCAGGGATTCGTCCCTGGGACCATACAACTGGTTACAGTCTATCGGTACCTCGATCACATCACCCTGAAGCTTACCTTCCAGCTCGGCGGTAACGGCAGGTGCCAGGACTTCGCTTACTCCGTGAACATAACCAAGGGGGTACTCGATCTCGGTCAGCACAGATCCTGACTTTTTATCAATGACCTTGTACATGAGTTCGACGTACTTGTTGTCAGTGATAGCGTCTTCGAGTTGTTGATTCATATTACAAGCTTTAAATCTGTATTGACTAAGGAGTTAAAAAACAGGAACAGGTGATTCGTTCTCAGAATATGGAAGCACCAAAGATTCTGACTTCACCATCTTCATAGCCCAGTACCATGCGGCCCAGCCATTCCCCTTCCTTCTTAGTGCTGCGTACCCGGTAAAGAACCGTAACATGCTCGCCACGGCGAATCGTCCCGAGAAAATCATAATCATCGGAAAGACTTCTCGTCAGCTCGCTTTTGGCAAACTGCTTGCCGACTTCGACTTCATTCAGTCCGAACAGCAGGTTGTAGGAGAACTTTTTGATGAACTTACCGTACTGGCCTTTGTTGGAATATTTTATCAGCTCTTCCCACATGGGATGTGCAATAGCCAGCAACTCCTCATCGGGCAAATTAATAATATTCTGCTGGTTTTGTGTCTCGATTGATGCTTCAGTTGTCATAGTCACGCTTCTATTGCTACCAATAAATCAGTTTTCCAATTAAGCAAATACCTATAAGCAAACAAGGTGCGTAAAACTTTTCCAACCGGAAAAGAAACACCAGCAACCCCTTTAGAAACAAGAAGTTGCTGGTGCTTTACGGCCTTCAAGGCATATATTATTCGTTTTCGTCTACCAGGTGATAACAAGGAGCTTTCTCCATTGTGTATTCACCTGTTTTAGGATCACGACGAGAAACGGTCAGTACATGCCAGTTTTCATCATCCAGCTTCAATGCATCACCACGGTAATAATAACCGGGCCAACGTGTTTCCCTACGGAACAACGTATGATGCATTACAGATTCTGAAGCGCGATGACGATGTTTCAGCTCCCATGCACGTAAAAGTTCATGGAAATCTTTTGCTGCAACTTTCTCGAGATCTTCTTCCAGAATGGCCAGTTTCTTCAGACCGATATGCAGAAGTTTCTCGTTGGTCATGTAGTTAACGCCCGCACCACCACAATACTCGTCCATCAGTTTCTGCAGACGATCCAGCCCCTGGCGAGGATTAATATAGTTCGGGTTAACATCACCGGCCGTGATCTCGTTGCGGTAAACCTTGTAGTGCTCCATCGGTTTGAAGATCTGCGCCTTGCGGTCGTTGATCTGCTTCTCGGAGACTACGATACCTTCGGCCTTGCCGTCGTCGATGTACTTGCAGGCAGCCTTGGCAGCCAGACGACCTTCGGTAAAGGAACCGGAGGAGAAGGCATGCGGCGTACCACCCACGGCGTCACCGGCACCGAACAGGCCTTCAACGGTGGTCATGCGGTTATAACCCCAGAAGTATTCTTCCGGTGAGATATCCTCGGGACCTGAACACCATGCGCCACAACCGGTGGCGTGGGAACCCATAACATAAGGCTCGGAAGTGGTCAGCTCCGGGTTTTCGTTCTTGGGATCTACATCGGTGGCCGCCCAAAGTACCGCCTGACCGACGGTCATACCCAGGAAGTTATGCCAACCGATCTCTTCAAGATGCGGATCCTGGAAGGCTTCCATGGTGACCATGTGAATCGGACCACGACCGGCATTCACCTCGGAGATCAAGGCGTGGTTACGCAGGCAGGTCGGAATCGGACGATGAGTGACGTGAGACGCCTCGGGATCAAGGTATTCCTTGCCGACGATTTCCTGCAGACCGGGCCACCACTTGGACTCATACTCTTCGCCCAGGCAGTTCTGGGTGTAGGTCTTCAGGTGCAGGAAGTAGGCACCAACCGGACCATAACCGTCCTTGAAACGGGCCAGTACGATACGGTTTTCCATCTGGGTCATTTTTGCGCCGGCTTCGATTAACAAGCCATACGCTGAGCCAGATGACCACGGCGCGTACCAGACACGACCCGCACCTTCACCCACGGAACGCGGCTTGAAGATGTTGGAAGCGCCACCGGCACCGACGATAACAGCCTTGGACTTGAACACGTGGTAGTCACCGGTCCGTACGTTAAAGCCAACGGCACCGGCAACGCGGTTTTCCTTGGCTTCGTCCATCAGCAGGTGAGTGACACAGATACGGTTGAAAACCTCATCCGCGGATTTCTTGGCGGCTTCGGCCACGATCGGCTTGTAGGATTCACCGTGGATCATGATCTGCCAGCGGCCTTCACGCTGATAGGCACCGGTCTTGGGATCGCGCATCAGCGGCAAACCCCATTCCTCGAACTGATGCACAGCCGAATCCACGTGACGCGCCATATCAAACAGCAGGTCTTCACGCACCATACCCATCAGGTCGATACGCGCGTAACGCACGTGATCTTCCGGGTTATTTTCACCGAAGCGCGTACCCATGTAGCAGTTAATGGCGTACAGACCCTGTGCAACCGCACCGGAACGATCGATGTTTGCCTTTTCGGCGATCACGATCTTCTTGTCCTGACCCCAGTATCTGGCTTCGAATGCAGCACCGGTGCCACCCAGGCCCGCGCCACATACCAGGACATCGATATTGTCTTCTATTATTGTTTTATAAGCCATCAGTAGTACACCCCTGCTTTCATTTTTAACCCGTTTGATTTCAAGGTGTGTATATCCCCGTCATCAAGACGAATGTATTTCGGTTCGTTATAGAGCAACTGGCTGTCACGCATTTCCTTAGTCGGACCTTGCACTGAAGCGAGCTTGGGAATGTGTTTCCCCCATGGCTTGGTTGTAATGGGTGCAAGCAGCTCCATGTCTTTTTCGCCGTTGCGGAACTTGATGCGCCAGGCAATGACACCTTTTTCCTCATCACGTTTCACACGCACCGAGTGCCCCAGCGGCGCAAAGTCTGCATAACCACGCACGTCAATGGCGTTCATCGGGCAGGCTTTTACACAGGAGTAGCACTCCCAGCACATGTTGGGTTCAATGTTGTATGCACGACGAGTAACTTTGTCGATGTGCATGATGTCCGACGGACAGATATCGACGCAATGACCACAGCCATCACAACGCGTCATATATACAAAAGTTGGCATTTTTATTCTCCTGCTTTCGAATTAGTAATGGCGCGGAGCTTCACGCTTGATACCAAGCCCCATGTTTGAAGGGTTCTTGCCCATATATTCAGGAATATCCGGGAATTTCGCCTGTACTGCGGGATCCGACAGATCATAATCAGCAGGCAGGTTTTCTCTGGAACCATCTGCTTTGATAACCCGTTTCTGGAAGGCCGCTGCAGGCTTGAAGAACATGTGAGCAAACTTGGACCACAGCACAGTGCTGAACAGGACAGTCGTGGCTACGATGAACAGAACAAAGAACAGCATAGCCCAGCCGGTAGCACCACTGGACTGCAGGATGGACCAGATCAGGCCAAATGTAGACATAGTGAGCAGAGAAAGGATGAAGATATCGGCCTGACGCAATTGATACCATTTTACAGCTTCTGCAGAAACATCCACGCGGATGAAGAACCAGAACCAGTAACCACCTACGATAAGCATCAGCGCACCAAGATGCCACAAGAAAGGTACAACCCCGGAGGAAGTGTCCGCTCCGAAAATCATCATCGCGGTTGTCACGACGAAGATAATGAAGCCGTACATGGTTAACAGGTGAGAGATTCTGCGACGTATATTGCAGAACTCGGAAGAAGTGATAACTTCACTGGCTACGGTCTTGGCCAGCAGTGATGCTTTTTCACCACCACCGACTGTTCGTTTGGCAGCCTTCTGCGACTTTTTCGAGTTTTCGAAAAAGTACTTGGCACTTTTCTTGTGCATCATGTCCAGCACTGTACCCAGCACCACCAGGATAATCATCAAAATGATGTAACCCTGCATGATCTCGGGAGATATCAATGCTGTGAGTTCAGAGAAGGGGTTGGTGGTCAGCATATGAGACACTTCCTCTATTTATTGTTTATGATTTGTAACTGTCGTTACACCCGCAATATCGCGCCAAGATTAACATTGCTCTTGCGGTTCGGCCAGACAATCACGATAAACGTTTTTTATCCAACATTCCGAAAGTTGATAATGGCCTCATCCCGGCGGTGTGAAGACCCGGAATTGTAGCGCGGAGTGGCTCTCGGCGCCAGTTGACTGGACACTCCGGGGCAATTGGCGCGTATGCGACAAATACCCTATTTTAGTATTTGCTAATATAGTAATACTTGACATGGCAACCTTAGATACATTCTAAATCACGGCTGGCCAGGTGTAACTCATGAAACACTGTGTTTTAAGGGATTAGAGCCCTTGAGTGAGTTGAACAACGAAAATTCGAGAGCCATTGGCGGCTTGTATCGTGCCGGCAAGCGGGGTCCATGCGTTAATAGCCGTCTGCGCATCACTCATATACCCGAGCTAGAAGGTCAGCTTTTTACCCGCATCGCCTGCGCTCATTAAGCGATACAGAAACCACGATCCGCCTTCCGCCATGTCATCCCTGCCACGGATCAAAATCAAATCATGCGCGAGAGATCTGTTCCGGATAGGGCTCCATCTCCAGTTTTTGCACGTAGTGTCCCAGCATGTGGATGTAACCGTTATGGCGACGTTCGCCACTGCTGGTAAATTCGAAGCCATACAACCGGTAAAGCGCCAGGGCACCGCGCGGCCCGCGACGCACTCGCAGCTTGTGCAGCGCAACGCTATCGTCGAGAAACTGGACCTCGGCCTCGCGGCAGGCCCGAACACCGGCACGCCGCGCGATCTCCTTGCTGCCCATCCCCTTCCACCACAATACCGCCAGCAGGGCAATGGGGATGAAGATGAGCAACCCTGTCAGCGTCATTCGACCCGGCCCGTCAAAAAGGGCTGCAGCATATGAGAATGATTCGTAGTGTCATTTATCATGGTCCAATTTTGCCAATTAACCGCACACAGTGCACACTGATTTAGTAATACGGAGAAAATCCGGCCTGACGTCGTTTGTGCCATCAGCAATACACCTTGCCAATCGAACCGGCTATGATTTGAAATAGCAGTTACATATCCACTATAGGGGAAATGCCATGAATAATACCTGGGTGCTTGTTGCCAATGCCAGCGAAGCCCGCCTTTTCAACCTGATCAAGTCCGATCTCGAACGGGTGAAAAGCTTCTCGCACGACGAAAGCCGCATGAAGGGCGAAGACCTGGCCAGCGATCGCCCCGGCGCCTACCAGAGCGATGTCAACCGTGAAGGGCACGGCAGCTACGCGGAACCGACTAACCCCAAAGAGCACGAAAAGGACCGTTTCGCCCGGGAACTGGCAGACATCCTCAACAAGGCACGCAGTGAGAACCAGTTCAACGAACTGGTCATCGTCGCCTCTCCCCACTTTCATGGCCTCATCAATCAGCACCTTGATGATGAATCGAGCAAGAAGGTGAGCCACCACATCGAAAAAGATTACACCCAGGTGGAAGATGGCGACATGCTGGAGATCCTACTCCCCTACCTGCGCCCGTACCTGAAGGAATAAAAGTTTGCTCTCTCCCGGTCATATCAAACCGGGAGGACGAACAACTTGTGATTTATCCGACCAGCGAGTGAACCAGGCCGGCATTCGCCCCATTTTCCCGCGGCAATCGCCATCTCAGACATAGACCAGTATCGCCACATAATGGCTGATGCTGCCAGCCAGCACACACAGATGCCACAGGCCGTGCATCCACGGGTAGCGACGGTCCAGGGCAAAAAAGACAATCCCGCCGGTATAAAAAAGCCCCCCGGCCAGCAACCAGATAAAACCGCTAAATGGCAAGCCGGCCAGCAAGGGCCTGAGTGCCACCAGAATAAGCCAACCCATCAGAAAATAGATAATAAACGGCGCAATACGCTTAGCGTGGCGAAACACACCATCCAGCACGAGACCCAGCACCGCCAGCCCCCAGATGGTCCCGAACAGCCACCAGCCCACACTGCCTCTCAGCGTCACCAGCGTGAATGGGGTATAGCTGCCGGCAATAAGCAGGTAAATGGCCTGGTGATCAAGGATACGAAACACCCGCTTCGCCTGTCCGTGTAAGCCGTGATAAAGCGTTGAGATCAGATATAAAAGAAACAGCGTGGCACCATAAACGCTGAACGAGACAATTTTGAACCCGTCACCGCTGTTTGTCGCCACGACCAGCAGCACCACTATCCCGGCCAGCGCGAGCGTGGCGCCGACGAGATGCGATATAGTATTAAAGCGCTCGCCCTTTTTCATACCACTATTATAATTATTAAGGGATCGAAGTGCTTTATATTTTTACTTTATGAACGCGGGAGGGAAAGGCAGGCTCTACCGACCCCCTGCCCTATGAAAATCATTTTTTCACTGCCGTACTTTGCTGATTTTATTTGAAAACATCGTCAAGAAAAACCATTTCGCGACTGGCCTTTAGTGCGACCTGTTTCCAGTCGCTACTCTCTTCATCCTCGACTTCAATCGGCAGAGCCTCGACCACCTTGCGAAACTTTTCCAGCAGTTCCCGGGTATCGCCGGCACCAATATAGATGTTTGCCACATCGAAACTGTAGCTGTCCTGCTCGATCATCCTGGACAGCTGCGTACCTTTTTCAACATTGATATCAATATCAATCCCGGGGATAGAGGTGCGCAGGCGGTCGAGTTCATCGGCACCTGGAACCCGGTTAACCTTCCCGTCCTTGAAGCGACGCAAATAAAACTTGGCGGCACAATCAAACCGGCCGGCACGGGCCTTGAAGTCCGGTTTTTTTCCGAGAGCCAGATCGACCATGATCTGATGGTTCGAGGTGCCGTCGACGAACTGAAACATTTCACTGTGAGACTGGGAGATCCGGGGATTTATCTCAAGCAACACATAGTGACCTGTTTTCATATCGTAAAAATATTCGATATTAAAGGCCCCGTTATCAAAGCCAACATGTGACATGATCGTCCGGGATGTCTCGACCATGGCATTTTGAACCTCCTGCGGGACTTGAGAGGGATACTCATAGCGAAAAAAAGACGAGCCGCCCGGATAGTTAAACGAATCTATAATGCCGTGGGAGATTATCTCACCCTTATGTGCATGACCTTCGACAGTACATTGATGACCGAAAATCATCTCCTCGATGATGCAATGGTGCCCTTCCACTTCACTGACATATTCAGGCAGCCTTGCATGGGCCAGTAATTCATTGAAGGGCGTACCAATATAGTCGATCTTATCCCGAATCCTTCCCAATGCCTCGTCCAGTTCCTGGCCATTGTTAACCCGGAATGCCAGAAATGAATCCGTTGATTTCACGGGCTTTATCCAGAATGGAAAAGCCATCTGGATATTTTCCACCGCGTTTTCATCAAAAGGATCCAGTGACTCAAAAGCTGGCGTATGCTCGGGGATGACCTTTTTTTGCTCGCAACGACTCCAGTACTTGTGATCACATTTGAGCTCACTCTCGAGTGAAGGTGACGCCAGATTATATTTCTCACACAGAAGGGGCACCATGGAATTGACCGGAAAATCCCAGTATCCGACTATAGCGTCGATGTTACCTTTAAAATGGCCAAGCACGGATTCAGCCTGTTCGATGAGACCATCGAAAGAAGGATACTTATCAACTCCCTTGACCTCATCAAAAGTCAGGAGACTGTGAAATTCATAGCCACGATTAGTATGAATATCGTCAAGTAACTTGCAGTTAAAATCGTCCGCTCCGACAACAAAGATATTTTGTACCATACCAGTATGGTTCCCTGACTGAATTCGATGAGATAAACGAGTCGCTGACAAATGTAGTTCATTCTTATTCTAAAAATAGAGCATCCACTTCCCTGATGCCAGGTCTGTCCCACTTTGCATACCCGGTTGTACGTTCTAAAGTCGCTTCAACTTGTTGTTTAAAACCCTTTTAAAGGGGCTGCAGCTAAAGCATAAAAGAAAGCAACAGGGCAGTGCCCAAAAAGGAGAAGAAGCCGGCGACATCGGTAATGGTGGTGAGGATGATCGAGGAGGCCGTGGCCGGGTCCTGACCGAGGCGGGTAAGGATGATCGGGACCAGCGAGCCGGCGATGCCGGCGGCGAGCATGGACATGATCATCGCCAGGCCGATCACCAGCGCCAGGCCGACACTGCTGCTCCAGACGAAGACGGCCAGGCCGCAGGTCACGGCCAGTACCAGGCCGTTGACCAGGCCGACCGCCACTTCCTTGCCGAGTACGGAGCGCCATTGGCGTATTCCCACCTCCCGCAGAAACAGCCCGCGCATGGTCACCGCCAACGCCTGGGCACCGGCGTTGCCGGATTGACCGGCCACCACCGGCAGAAGGATCGCCAGGGCGGTGAACTGGGCAATGAGGTTCTCGAACAGACCGACCACGAAGGCCGCGAGAAAGGCGGTCAGCAGGTTGATATGCAGCCAGGGAAGCCGGCGGCGGATGGCAAATCCGGGGGTCGACAGGGCGCGTTCTTCCGGGCTGACACCGACCATTTTCTGCAAGTCGGCGGTCGCGACATCCTCAATGGCATGAAACAGACTGCGGTAACGGACCACGCCCATCAGGCGCCCATCGGCATCCACCACGGGGACCGAATCCTGGCGGGATCGATCCAGCAGCTCTACCAGTTCTTCCCGGTTGGTCCGGGTACCGACGGCTTCCTGGACCGGGGCCATCAGGGTGGCAAGGGTTTCTTCCGGCACGGCCAGTGCCAGATCCTGAATGTCCACGCGACCATCCAGGCGCCCGTCGCCAGTGACCACGAACAGGGACCGGACACCGCGGATAGCCGATTGCTGTAACCGTTTCAGCGCCTGCTCGACTGTCATGTCGGCCTGGGCCGTCACAAAGGTGGTGCTCATCAGCCGCCCGGCGGAGTCTTCGGGAAACGAGAGCAGCCGTGTCAGATCGTCGCGACTGACCGGGCGCAGTTCCGCGAGCAGACTGTCGCGATCCGCGTCTGCTAACTGGGTCAGCAGGGTGACGGCCAGCCGGGGCGGGGCCTGATCGAGCACTTCAAGTTGCTGCGAATGGGGCAACAGGGAGAACACCGTCAGCGCCTTGACCGGGCTGAGGTATTCCATGGCAATGATCAGGGCCGCACTGTCCACGCCGTGCAGCGCGTCGCCAAGCGCCTTGTCCGGCAGATCTTCAATCTGTCCGGCGGCGGCGACCGGGTGGCGGCGCAGGTATTCGTTCGGAATGCTGTTTTCTGTATCGGGCGAAGCCGCCATGGTCATTTCCCTCGTGAACCGAACAGTGCCCCGAGACAGATCCCCATAACGCGAAAGTACTGTCCCGTCAGCTCGTTCATGCTCTGGCCAAGACTGTTTTCAGTGGCGTGGCCACCCGCCAGCGCCGTCATCAGCTTTTCCCGGGACAGGCTGCCGAGCAGGTGGTTAAGATGATCGGTGACCGGCAGTGTCGTGTGTCGCAGCCACTGCGGAAAATCGCGGGCATTGGCGAGGCGTGTTTCCGCCCGCAGCGCCTCGACCGGTATCAGGAACGCGGACAATGTCGAGGTATCGGTCCTGGCCATCAATGCCCCGCCAAGATCCAGCCCGCCAAGATAGCCGCCGCCGTCATCCACCAGCCAGACCGGTTGCTCCGGGTCGGGGGCATACTCGCGTAACAGGGCCACGGCGTCGGGCACCAGCATGCCCGCGTTCAGTTGCATCGCGGACGGGTCCGCCAGCGCGCCGACCTTGTCCGGCGGATAAATGACCAGCTTTTCCAGTGTGTGCCGCATGCGCCGGCCCGGGAGCCCTTGCAGTATTCGCGCTCGTCGGGACTCTTCAATATGCAGCAGCAGGCTGAGGGCCTGATCGACACCCGCCACATTCAGCCACTGGATCAGGGTTTCATCATCCTGTTCGCCCAGCACCGCCAGAGCATGGTGATGGGGCAGCATGGCCACCAGCGGCGCGGCCGTTTCCGGTGGCAGATCGTTCACTGCCTGCAATACGGCTGCGGTCCCCCGGGTCGCGAGAAAGGTGGCCAGTTCGCCCGGGTACTCGCGTGCATAAGCCAGTTTCAGTGGGTGAATAGCGGCCATGATCTCAGCTTTGTGACGCCGCGCCGGGAGTGACCCGAACAACCCGGCCGCTGGCCAATCGGGCAGCGGGAATGGAGACCAGGCCTTCATCGGTCTCCAGAGTCAGCCCGGTCCGGTAAATCTCGACAACCACACCTTCGTCATCATCGATGCGCAGGCGATCACCGCTGGCATAACGGGTCATTTCCGGCTGGGCCACCAGGTTCGCAACGTATTGCCGTGCACCGAGGGCAAAGGCGATGGAGAGGCCACCCAGCAACGAGGCGAGGATGATCAGTGAAAGCTGGGTAATAAACGAGATATCAATGCCCAGTTGCTGCAAACCGGTAATCACCGCCACCGCCACGACAGCGGCGTGCACCAGCCGTGGCAGCAGGGCATTGCCGTCACCCTGGGCGATCATCCCGGCGGTAATGTTGCGCAACAGAGCACCGACGACATTACCCATGCCAATGATCACCAGGCCCAGAACAAAACGCGGCAGATAATCAAACAACATGTCCAGCCAGGCAGTCAGCTGGGGAATGTTCAGCAAACGCACGGCAATCACCGCCGCCAGCACCAGTACTGTGGCAAAGACCAGCAAGGCTAAAGCCTGCTGAAAGAGCGGGGAAACCACATAATGGCTGCGGTCGGAAAACCGGCTGATCAGCCTGTCACCGACAAGAAACAATCGCCGCACAGCCACCTCGGCCAGCTTGCCGACAATCACACCCAGTACGAGCACCAGAACAGCCGCCAGCTCCGGGTATGTTTCAACGAGACTTCGCAACATGCTCACTCCGTTTCCTGACGGGCGTCCCGCCTGTTCAGAGGTTATCCGAAAAACGTCTTGCAAAAAACCGCCAAAAACCGGGGTTAGAAGAACCGGCATACCTTTCGAAGGATAAATATCAAAGGGTCAAACGTACGGAGTCTCTTTGAATTGCGCCTGGATGGCTTCCACTGTGTCCATGTTATCGATCAGGGCGTTCACGCAATCCTGATCCAGTTTCTCGCCGGCGAGTTGCTTGAGCGTGTCGATGGCCTGTTGATTGCTCCAGGCAAGTTTGTAGGGACGCTCGCTGGTCAGTGCGTCAAATACATCCGCAACGGCAACGATACGTGCCTCCAGCGGGATCTCCTCAGCGCGTTTGCCCTCCGGATAACCCGTGCCGTTGACGGCCTCATGGTGCAGCCCGGCGATGTTCCGCAACAGTTCGACATGCTGAATCCCAGACAAGCCAAAGTTCTCGATCATCTCCTCAATCATCTCGCGACCCTTTTGTGCATGGGTGCGCATTACCGCCGCCTCATTTTCGTCCAGTGGGCCGGGTTTAAACAGGATGTCGTCCGGAATGGCTATCTTGCCGATATCGTGCAACGGTGCAAACATGAATATATGCATTAAATATTCGTCATCAAGCTCGTATTGCGCCACCAGTTGCCGTGCGATCAACAGGCTGTAACGAGACATGCGGTCCAGATGGCTGCCTGTTTCAGGATCGCGTTGATGGGTTATCTGTTGCGTGGTCTTAACCGCCGCGGAAAGAGCCTTGCTGGAACTCAATTCGTTGATCACCATCAGCGCAATCAAATGACCGAATACATCCAGTTGGTTGAGAAGACTCTCTGTGAAAATGCCCCTTTTCCTGGAATTGTAGAAAATGAACCCGAAAAACTCGCCATTGTTGAACATGGGCAGCGTATAACTGGCTGCATAACCCGCCCGGCCAACACGTTGGGTGTGCTGGTGTTCGCCGTCTTCGAAGGTGACCATATTGTTGATAACACGGGGCAAGCCCTTTTCGAGGATCGCCTTTAGGGAAGGCGCCTGGTCTATGAGGCTCTGATAATTGCTCAAGGGATCGTCCGTGCCTGAGCTGTGCAGGTAGGTTTTGAGGACCTTTGTCTCCGGGTCATAAATGGCGACCGCGATTCGGTCAATATCCGGGCACAGGGCTTTTATAGATTGATGGGCGCTGATGAGTTTGTCCCGCAAAGACCCTTGTGTGTTCAAATTTTCCAGGAAATCGTGGTGTTCAATCATATGAGATACAAATTAAAAGTGTCGG
>NZ_JAVLAZ010000154.1:0-2880 GCF_031581315.1 Thiohalophilus sp. | reverse complement strand
CAGTGATAACAAGATGATTACCGGCATCATTCATATGGGAGAGCGAGCGCACAAGATGCTGCATGAGTCGC
Source organism: Thiohalophilus sp. (assembly GCF_031581315.1). Taxonomy (GTDB): domain Bacteria; phylum Pseudomonadota; class Gammaproteobacteria; order UBA6429; family Thiohalophilaceae; genus Thiohalophilus. Next base: position 2,809 of record NZ_JAVLAZ010000154.1, on the reverse strand, counting down.
TGGATACCTTTGCCCGCATGGATGCAGACATGGCCATTGATGTCGCGCGTCAGGATATCAAAATCGACAAACAATACGAGAGTATCCTGCGCGAATTAATGACCTACATGATGGAAGATCCCCGCTCCATTCCCGAGGTCATCAACATGATGTGGTCAGCCCGTTCCCTGGAGCGTATCGGCGACCGCGCCCGCAATATCTGCGAGTATGTGATTTATCTGGTGAAGGGCAAGGATGTACGTCACATCAGCCTGGAACAGGTCGAGCGCGATGCGAGGAAGAGCTAAGTTAGTAGTCGGCAGGAGTAGGCCGGACATAGCGCTAGCGGTGTCCGGCGAACTGCGGGCAATGCCCGATACCGCTGGCGCTTTATCGGGCCTACGAGCTGAAATAGGGTGCGTCCCACGCACCGCCTCGTCACTTGGCCCTCGTAACTCGTCCCTGTTTTTATAGCGGAAACACCACCATGTGATCCAGCGCCAGGCTGACCGTGACTTGCTCACCGATGGCAAAATCGTGATGACTGGGGAACAGGGATAGGACTTCGGTCTCGTCTTCCAGCTGCAGGGTATACAGAATCTCCGCGCCCTTGAAGGCCCGTTGCAATACCTTACCCTGTAGCGCGCCCTCCGGGTCATAGACGATATCATCCGGACGCAGTAGCAATTCCACTTCCGTGCCGGGATCCCATTCATAGGCACGATCCCCGCTGATCGTTCCCAGGGCGGTTTTGACCGTCTCCGGGCTGACCAGCGTTCCCCGAACAAAGACTCCCTGACCGATAAAATCGGCAACAAACCGGTTGGCCGGGGAGTGATACAGATTATAGGCGGTATCCCGCTGGAGGATGTGGCCCTCGCTCATGACGCTGATCTGATCGCCCATGGCAAAGGCCTCGTGCTGGTCATGGGTCACCAGAATGCCGCTGGTGCCCTGCTGCTTGAGAATCTGGCGTACCTCGTTGCTCAGGCGCTCGCGCATGTCGATATCGAGATTGGAGAACGGCTCATCCATCAGAATCAGCTCGGGGCGCGGCGCCAGTGCCCGGGCCAGGGCAACTCGCTGTTGCTGGCCGCCGGACAGCTCGTGGATATAACGATCCCCCATCCCCGCCAGGCCGACCACTTCGAGCATTTCATTGGCCAGCCGCTTGCATTCGGACTTGCCCAGGTTGCGCAGGCCAAAGGTGATGTTGCCGCAGACATCCAGGTGCGGGAACAGGGCATAGTCCTGAAACACCATGCCGATATGGCGTTTTTCCGGGGCCAGCGTGTAGCCGGGATAGGAAATGCGTTGTTCCCGCAGTCGAATTTCCCCCCTATGAAGGGGCTGAAAGCCTGCAATGGCACGTAACACTGTGGTCTTGCCGCAGCCGCTGGGGCCCAGCAGACAGACCAGATCGCCCTGGTTGACATGCAGGTTGAGGTTTTCAACGGCAATCACGCCGCGGTGGCGGCATTCGATATTTTTCAGCTCGAGCAGCGGCTGGTCCACGTAACACCCTGATATGCAAACATTTCAGGGGCGCATCATAGCAGATTCATCTGGCCGAGTAAGCCTGCAAACCGGCCGTTGGCGCCGAATCCGGCCCGGGTGTCATAAAAACTTCATCCCCTGTTAACACTGCTGTAAGAGATCAACAACAAACTCATCCCCGTTCATTTGCACACAACACGTGTTGCGTTGTTACAACAAACTTTTGGGGAAGAGACATGAAAAAGAAATTGATTGCACTGGCCGTAACCGGCGCACTGATGACTCCGATGCTGGCCCAGGCCGCACCGACCGTATACGGTAAAGTTCATCTGTCTTACGGCAGCGTGGAAGAGGAATCCGGCGGTGTCACAACCACCGATAACTGGCAGCTGAGCAGCCACGCGTCTCGCGTTGGTGTCAAGGGTGACCGCGATCTGGGCAACGGCCTTTCCGCCATCTACAAGTTCGAATGGCAGGTCGATTATGAGCAAGGCGGCGATGCCGGTTTCGATCGTCGTAATATGTATGCCGGTCTGAAAGGCAGCTGGGGTCAGGTCCGTTTCGGTCGTCATGATACGCCGCTGAAAATGGCCCAGGGTGATTTCGACCAGTTCGGTGATACCTCGGCTGACCTGAAAAATGCTGGTGACCAGGATGGTGACAACCGTCTGGACAATGTCCTGGCCTATCTGGGTAAATCCGGCAACATCAAATATGCCATTGCCCTGATTCCGGGTGAAGGTGATGGTACTACCGCTGGTGACGGTCCGGCTGATAGCATTTCCGCTTCTATCGCTTACGAAGATGGCCCGCTGTATGTTGCACTGGCGCAGGATTCCTACGATGACACCAATGGCCAGGCTGAAAACAGCCTGACCCGTTTGGTCGGAACCTACAAGATGGGTAACATGCAATTAGGCCTGTTGTGGCAGTCCGGTGTCGAAGGTGCTACGACTGCTGGTGAAGACGAAGACTGGCTGGGTGTTAGCTTCAAAACCAAGATCAGTGCCAAGAACTCCTTCAAGGCACAATACATCATGGTTGAAGATAACGAAACCACGGCGCGTGAAGGCACCCTGATGGCTGTCGGTATCGATCACAAGTTCGACAAGAAAACCAGTGGTTATCTGATGTACTCCAATCTGGAAGAAGAACTGGGTAATACAACCGATGTTGATAACACCTTCATGGGTGCCGGTCTGGTTCTGAAGTTCTAAAACCGGATTGACAGAATAAAAGAGCAAGGACAGTCGGCAACAGGGACGTTGCCGTCGCTCTGAGAGTTGTTATGTGTGCTTAAGTACCCTGACGTGTGAGAGCGTCAGGGTTTTTT
>NZ_JAVLAZ010000059.1:0-15394 GCF_031581315.1 Thiohalophilus sp. | reverse complement strand
AGCAGGGTGAAGATTTCCAGACGGCCGAGTAGCATGGAAAAGCAGAGAATCCACTTGGCGGTGTCGGTGAGTGAGGCGTAGGTGACGCCCACTTCACCAAGTCCTGGGCCCAGGTTATTGATAGTCGCGGCCACGGCGGAGAAGGCGGTGACCTGGTCCAGGCCGGTCATCATCAGGATCAGCAGCATGATGGTAAACACCGCCACATAGGCGGAGAAAAAGCCCCAGATCGCGTCGATGATTCGCGGCGAGACCGGTTTGCCACCGAGTTTGATCGGAATCACGGCGTTGGGATGAATGATGCGGGTGATCTCGCGCATGCCCTGTTTGATCAATAACACAAAGCGGATGACTTTCATGCCGCCGCCGGTGGACCAGGCGCAGGCGCCGACGAAACTGACAAACAGCAACAGCACCGGCAAGAAGCCGGGCCACAGATGGTACTGATGAGTAGTAAAGCCGGTCGTGGTGCCGATCGAGACCGTCTGAAAGACGCCATGTAGCAGGGCACGATCGAAGCCGGGGAAGACGTTTTCGTTATACAGATAAAACACGGTGATCAGTGCCACCAGTATAAGAATGGTCACGTAGGCGCGGAATTCGGAATCGAGCAGATAATACGCCAGTGAACGATGGCGCCAGGCAGTGAAATGCAGCGCAAAGTTGATGCCGGAGAGGAACATGAAAATGATCGCCACCACCTCGACCATCGGCTTGTCGATATAATAGCCCATGCTGGCGTCGTGGGTGGAAAAGCCACCGATGGCAACAGTCGAAAAGCTGTGGCCGATGGCATCGAACAGGCTCATGCCACCCAGCCAGTAACCCAGCGCGCAGAGTACAGTCAGACTCAGATAGATATACCACAGGGCCTTGGCAGTTTCGGTGATGCGCGGGGTGATCTTGGTATCCTTGACCGGCCCGGGCGTTTCGGCGCGATACAACTGCATCCCGCCGATGCCGAGCATGGGCATGATGGCGACCGCCAGGACAATGATCCCCATGCCACCCAGCCATTGCAGCTGCTGTCGATAGAATTGGATGGATTCAGGGAGGTAATCAATGCCGGTGAGAATCGTGGAGCCGGTGGTGGTCAGGCCGGAGAAGGATTCGAAAATCGCATCTGTAACCGAGATGGCCGGGTCCGGCGAGAGAATGAACGGGATCGCACCGAACAGACTCAGGGTGGTCCAGAACAGCGCGACGACCAGAAATCCATCCCGGACCCGCAGTTCCTTTTTCTGGTTTTTGACCGGCAACCACAGGACGATCCCGCTGATCAGGATAATCGCAAAACTGTAAAAAAACGCTTCGAAGGTAATATTGAGATAGAGAAAGGAGACAAACAGCGGCGGCAGCATGGCCAGGCTGAAGACCATCAGCAAAATACCCAGGATGCGTTGAATAACCAGCAGATGCATGATCAAACACAGGGCCGAGTGACGAGGGACGAGTGACGAGGACAAGATTGCAGGTGGATCCGCTGCGCTTGATCCACCCTACGCGTGGAGCTCAGGTATTTGGTGCTCTGGTTTAGACTGATGAAGTGCACAGAAGTCATATTCCTCGTCACTCGTCCCTCGTAACTCGTACCTTGTTATTTAAATGAAGGTGACGCTGACCTGGAACAGGCGTTCGACATCGGGGATGCGGGCCTTGTCGACCAGGAACAGGATGACGTGGTCGTCGGATTCGATCAGGGTGTCGTGATGGGCGATGATGACCTCTTTGCCGCGCACGATGGCGCCGATGGTGGTGCCCGGCGGCAGTTTGAGTTCCTCGATCTTGCGTCCGACAACCTTTGATGTGTTGATATCACCGTGGGCGATGGCCTCGATGGCTTCGGCGGCGCCGCGGCGCAGGGAATGGACCTTGACCACATCGCCGCGCCGCACGTGGGCGAGCAGGCTGCCGATGGTGGACTGCTGGGGTGAGAGGGCAATGTCGATCACACCGCTCTGGATCAGGTCCACATAGGCGGCGCGGTTGATCAGGGTAATCGCCTTGCGGGCACCCAGGCGCTTGGCCAGCATGGACGAGAGAATGTTGGCCTCGTCATCGTTGGTCAGGGCACAGAACACGTCGGTCTTGTCGATGTTCTCTTCGAGTAACAGCTCTTCGTCGGCGGCATCGCCACACAGCACCATGGTCTTGTCCAGCTCGTTGGAAATGAGCCGGGTTCGTTCCGGGTTATGATCGATCAGCTTGACCTGGTATTTGCGTTCCAGGGCCTGGGCCACGCGTTTGCCGATATTGCCGCCACCGACGATCATGATGCGTTTGTAGGGCTTGTCCAGGCGGCGCAATTCGCTCATCACGGTGCGTATGTTCGCGCTGGCGGCGATGAAAAAGACTTCATCATCGGCTTCGATGACCGTGTGGCCTTCGGGAATAATCGGTCGCCCGCGCCGGTAAATGGCCGCCACGCGGGCCTCGACGCCGGGCATGTGCTGGCGCAGGGTGCGCAGCTCGTGCCCAACCAGGGGGCCGCCGTAATAGGCGCGCACGCCGACCAGCTGGACCAGCCCGTCGGCGAAGTCGAGCACCTGCAGGGCCCCGGGATGGTTGATCAGGCTCTGGACATAATTGGTGATCAGTTGTTCGGGGCTGATCAGCACATCGATAGGCAGGGCCGCCGGGCTGAACAGGTTTTTGTAGTTGAGGTATTCCAGGGCGCGGACGCGGGCGATCTTGGTCGGAGTATGAAAGACGGTATAGGCGACCTGGCAGGCGACCATGTTGGTCTCGTCGCTGTCGGTCACGGCGATCAGCATATCGGCATCGTCGGCCCCCGCGCGCTGCAGGACCTCGGGATGCGAGGCATGACCGATGACGGTGCGCAGATCGAGCCGATCCTGCAGTCCCTGCAGAACCTCTTCCCGCTGGTCGACCAGGGTAATGTCGTTGGCCTCGCTGGCGAGATTCTCCGCCAGTGAACTGCCGACCTGACCGGCGCCGAGGATGATGATCTTCATAGAGGTCCAGAGTCGTTCTTGTTATTTGAACGCAATTGTAAAGTGTTTGATGACCGTTTACCCGTCCTGGGGAATATTTTTCGGATCGATGCCCAGCGAGCGCAGCTTGCGGTACAGGTGGGTCCGTTCCAGACCCACAGCCTGGGCGACCTTGCCGACACTGCCCCGGGCCTTACGCAGCTGGTACTCGAGATAGTCGCGCTCGAACTGTTCGCGGGCCTCGCGCAGCGGCAGATCGTAATTCACCTCGACCTCGCGTTTGTGCTGCGAGGCGCCGCTGTCACCCAGCGCGATATCGACCTCTTCGACATCGATTTCATGGCCGGAACCGACGATCAGCAGTCGCTGGATCAGGTTGGTCAGCTCGCGCAGGTTGCCCGGCCAGTGATAGTTGCGCAGCCGGTTCTGGGCCGCCAGGGTAAATTTGCGATAGGGCAGCTTCTCCTGATCCACAAGCAGGTTGGTGAAAACGTTGAGCAGTTCAGGCACGTCTTCGCGGTGTTCGCGCAGCGCGGGGATGCGTACCGGGACGACATTCAGCAGATAAAACAGATCCTTGCGGAACTGGCCGTCGGCCACCCTTTGCTCCAGATCCTGGTGGGTGGCGGCGATGATGCGCACGCGCAGTTCGACCGGCTGGTTGCCGCCGGTGCGATAAAAACTGTGGGTATCCAGCGCCGAATAGAGCCGGGCCTGGGTGGCCAGATCCATTTCGGCAATGTCGTAGAGCAACAGCGTGCCGCCGTTGGCCTGTTCGAGCAGGCCGTAATGCACGCTGCCGCCCTGCTCGGCACCGAACAGTTCGCGGGCGGCATTGTCCGGCGCAAGACTGGCGGCATTGACCTCCACAAACGGGCCGTCGCGGCGGGTACTGGCGTCGTGCAGGTAACGGGCGGCGATGTGGATCCCGCAACCCGGCTCGCCGCTCATCAACACGCCGCTGTCGTGTTCGGCGATGCGTCGCAGCTGATCACGCAGGCCCTGCATGATCGCGCTTTTGCCGATAGGCTCATTCACCTGCAGGCTGTGACGCCGCAGCCCCTGGTTTTCCCGTTGCAGCTTCTGGGTTTCCAGCGCGTGTTCGACGGTCAGCAGCAGCTTGGCCAGGGAGATCGGCTTTTCGATGAAGTCATAGGCCCCGAGGCGGGTGGCTTCGACAGCGGTTTCCACGGTGCCGTGGCCGGACATCATGATCACCGGCCCACCGGCCTGTTCCTCGTCTTTCCACTCCTTGAGCAGGCTGATGCCGTCGATATCCGGCATCCAGATATCCAGCAGGATGAGATCCGGCTTGCGCTGGCGATGTTGCTGGCGGGCGGTTTCCCCGTTCTCGGCCACGGCGATCTCGTAACCTTCGTCCTCGAGGATTTCCTGGAGTAACTGGCGAATGTCCGGCTCGTCATCCACCACCAGAATATACGGCGCGGCGGTCGTGGCGGGCTGGGACAGGTCCCGTGGGGCGGCTTCAGGCGGCTGCATCATCATTGCTGTTATAGGTTGATTCGGAATCGGTGTCCATTATATCGCCGATCTCCCCGCCGGTTGAAATTACCGGCAGGCGAATAATAATGGTGGCACCGCCGTCGGGGTTGTTCTCGGCCCATAGCATGCCGCCGTGTTCCTCGATGATCTTCTTGACGATGGCGAGTCCCAGTCCGCTGCCGCGCGGCTTGGTGGTGACATAGGGATCGAACAGCTGGTCGAATACATCGGCAGGTATGCCCGGGCCGTTGTCCTCGATTTTCAATTCCACATAGCGACAGCTCTGTTCGTGAGCACAGCGGGTGCTGACCTGGACCCGGGAGTCACTGGCATACCCCATGGCTTCGAGCGCATTTTTGAACAGGTTGTGCAGGACCTGGCGCAGTCGGCCGGCGTCGGCTTCGATCTGCGGCATGCTCGGATCCAGTTCGAGTCGAAAGCGGATCTGGTGATTGCTGGTGCGATACAGATCCAGGACTTCGTCGATAATGTGATTCAGGTCCAGGGTTTCCAGCTGCAGTTCGGGCATGCGCGCGTAGTCGGAGAAGGCCTTGACCATCTCCTTGAGGGATTCCACCTGCTGGACGATGGTGTGGGTCGAGCGATCCAGCACCTCGGCATCTTTTTGTTCCATCTTTTTCAGGTATTTGTGGCGCAGTCGTTCGGCGGCCAGCTGAATGGGGGTGAGCGGGTTTTTGATCTCGTGGGCCAGACGCCGGGCCACTTCGCCCCAGGCCGCGTTGCGCTGGGCCTGAATCAGGGCGGTGATGTCATCGAAGACGATGATATTGCCGCTGTCGCGATCACCGCTGTCGGGTAACGGGGTCCCGCGGCACATCAGCACCTTGCGGCCGTTGGGACCGAACAGGGTGACCTGTTCCTGCCATTCCAGTTCACCGGCATCCAGATACTGGCAGATGGCATCGATCAGCTGACGCGAAGCCGGTTCGGCGTCGGCAAGTGTATCCAGGCGCGCATCGTGATAGCGAGCCAGATCGACGTTCAGTATCTCGCTGGCCGCCAGGTTGTGGGTGCGCAGATGGTGATCGTGATCCAGGGTCAGCACGCCGGAGGAGAGATTGGCCAGCACGGCTTCCAGATAGGCGTGCTGGGCTTCCAGTTGATGCTGGCTCTTCTGGGCCTGTTGCTGGGCAATGGCGATCTTGTGGGTCATTTCGTTGAACGAACGCACCAGAAAGCCCAGTTCGTCCTTACCCGGCAGGGGCAGGCGCTTGTCGTAATTGCCGGCCGCCACGGCCCGGGTCCCTTCCACCAGATCGTAGATAGGCTGCACCATGCGCCGCGCGGCATAAAACGCCGCCCAGATCGCCACCAGAATACTCAGCAGCAGCACCAGCGACAGGGTCAGGATAAAGCTGTATTTGAGTGGCGTGCGCAGGTAGGCCACTTCCCGGTACTGACTGAACGCCGTCTGCACACTGTCGGCCAGGGTATTGATGCGATCGCTGACCGGGAACAGCGCCTGCAAAAAGCGGGATTCGGTCACTGCATCGGGCCCCGGCAGGGTCACTGCCGCGCGAAAATGCAGTCCGCTGTCCTTGATCGGGACCAGGCCGATATCATCATTACCCTGACGCAGCATGTGCAAACTGGTGTCATCCAGTCGTTCGGGTAACAGATGGGTCGACTCCATGCTGCTGGAGGCGATAATGCGTCCGTTACGCGAGAACAACGTCAGTTCGGAGGCTTCGGTACTGCGATGAATCTCGTTCAGCTTCAACGCCATGAGATTGTTGGGCGTTTCCGACAGCTTCTGGCCCAGGCTCTGGGTTTCGCGCAGCAATTCGCGCATGCGCATGCCCAGGGAGGCCTGGCTCAGTTCCAGCGCGTCATTCAGGGCATTTTCCACCCGCACATCAAACCAGCTGTCGATACCGCGCTTGATAAAGTCGAGCGAGAAATAATAGACCACCGACACCGGCGTCACCGAGAGGATGATAAACATGACTACCAGCCGGGCGGTGAGGCGGGTCCCGGTGTCCCGTTTGCGATATTGCTGGACCAGTTGCCACAGGCTTTTGCCGATCAATACCAGCAACAGGCCGATGGCCAGCAGGTTGATGCCGAGCATCAACGAATAGAGTTTGCCGAACAGGGCCGAGTTATGCGTGGCCCCGCTCATCATATAGAGCGAGGTCAGCAGCAGCACAAACAGGATGATGATCGGCGCGCTGCCGGAGAACAGTTTGCGGATCAGTGAACCAATGACCATGAGTACCAGTCGCTTTGCAGTTGCCAGTCACTGGAAATATAGGCCAGCGGACGCATGGGTGCCGGCAGGGATTCGATATCCAGGCGGCTGCGCAGTTCAACGGTGTATTCGGCGCCGGACTCCAGCAGGTTGGCATCGATCAGGGGCAGGCTGTCGATCCGGCCCAGGGCCCACAGGGCGGTATCCAGGTTGACGTAGTTCTCCTGAATCCCGCTGTTGAGATTATGAATCACATATTTTTCGGTCAGCGCATGATAGAGCAGCAGGTAATTCTGGGTGAGGGTGGCCACTTCCTGGTCCAGCCACCAGCTGCGTTTGCGCTCGACGCGAATGTCCATGGCGATGATCAGCGGTACCCCGTTTTTGACCGCGTCGATTGCCTCGGGGGAGAGTTGATAATCGATACGGGCGTCGAGGTGATAGACGCTGCCCTGCAGGGTCATGTCGGCATCACGAATAACAAACCCGTTGTTGGCAACGGCCAGCGGCGCGCTGCCCAGCACACTGGCCAGCAACAGACCGCGCAGCCAGCGTCCCGGTGCCGGGCGGCTGGCGTCAGTTTGTCTTGACCAGGCGTGCGTAATAGAAACCATCCATTTCATCCTCACCCGGCAGGATCTGTTGTCCGGCCGACAGGGGGTGTCCCCAGCTCGCTGCGAGCGGCACGTGGCGCGCCGTATTCTCGGCGGCGAGAAAGCATTCCACCTGTTGCCGGTTCTCTTCGGGCAGCACCGAACAGGTCGCGTACAGCAGCGTACCGCCGGGTTTGAGCAGTGGCCACAGGGCCAACAGCATAGCATGTTGCGTGGCGGCCAGTGCGGCGATATCGCTTTGCCGACGGTGCAGTTTGATATCCGGATGACGACGAATCACGCCGGTGGCGCTGCAGGGCGCATCGAGCAGGATGCGATCGAAGGGTTGCCCGTCCCACCAGCTGTCGGGCCGGGCGGCATCGCCCGCGATCAGCGTTGCGGCCAGCTCCAGGCGGGTCAGGTTGTCCTGCACCCGTTGCAGGCGGTCCGCATCGCGATCCAGCGCGATCAGGTCCTGCAGATCGGGCTGGCGTTCCAGCAGGTGGGCAGTCTTGCCGCCGGGGGCGGCACAGGCATCGAGTACCCGCTCGCCCGGTTGCGCATCGAGCAGGGAGGCCGCCAGCTGGGCGGCGCCATCCTGTACCGACACCTCCCCGGTGGCGAAGCCCGGCAACTGCTCAACGGGGCAGGGCTCGTGCAGAATCATGCCGCTTTCAGTGTGCGCCGCCGGGCGCGCCGTCAGCCCCGCATCGAGCAAACGCTTTATATAGGCGTCGCGCGAACCACGCCGGCCATTGACCCGCAGGCTCATGGGGGCCTGGGTGTTGTTCGCTGCCACGATGGCCGGCCAGTGATCGGGCCAGGCCTGCTGCAACGCGCCGAGCAGCCAGGCGGGATGCGCACTGTGGGCCGACGGATCCTGCTCCAGGCGTTGTTCCAGTTCATTGTGTCGGCGCGTGTAATTGCGCAGCACCGCGTTGACCATGCCCCGCGCCCAGTCCTTGTTCAGGCGTTTGGTCAGCGCCACGGTCTCATCGACCGCCGCATGGGCGGGAATCCGGGTAAAGCGCAGCTGATAGAGGCCGAGTAACAGCAGCAGGCGCAGATCGGTGTCTTTCTTTTTTAACGGTTTGTGCAACAGCTGAGCCAGCAGGAACTCCAGCTGCGGATACCAGCGCATGACCCCGTAGCACAGGTGCTGGAGCAGGCCCTGATCCCGGGGTTGCTCCAGTTGCGGAATCACGCTCTCCAGGGCGTTATCGAGATTCTGCCCCTGCTGAACAATTTGCTGCAGCACCTGGAGGCTGGCGAGGCGCACATTCATGAGTGAGGGTCGTCGCCCAGTTGCATGCCGGGGGCGATGCGCCCGGGGCGACCGTGCAGGAAGGCGGCGGCGCTCATGGCCTTGCTGCCGGCCGGCTGGATTTGCTGCAGCAGCAGGCTGCCCTCGCCGCAGGCCACCGCAATGCCATCGACATCGGTACTGAGCACGGTGCCGGGCGTGGCGTCGGGCGCTTGCGGCTGGGCTTCAGCCTGCCAGACGCGCAGCGGCTGAGCGTCGAGCAGGGTGTGGCTGACCGGCCAGGGATTGAACGCGCGCACTTCCCGGGCCAGTTGGTCGGCCGGCTTGTGCCAGTCAATCCGGGCCTCGGCTTTGTTCAGTTTGCGGGCGTAGGTGGCCTGGCTGTCGTCCTGGGGTTGCGGTGTCAGGTTCTCCAGGTTGGTAAGCGCTTGCACAATCGCTTCCCCGCCCAGTTTTGCCAGCTTGTCATGCAGGCTGCCGCCGGTGTCGTGCGGGTCGATGGGACAGGGTAATTTGAACAGCATATCGCCGGTGTCCAGCCCGGCGTCCATCTGCATGATCGTGATGCCAGTCTCATGGTCGCCGGCCAGAATGGCCCGCTGGATGGGCGCCGCACCCCGCCAGCGCGGCAGCAGCGAGGCATGAATATTCAGGCAGCCGTGGCGGGGAACATCCAGCACTTTTTGCGGCAGCAGCAGCCCGTAGGCGGCGACGATCATCCGATCCGCTCGCCAGCTCGCCAGTTCCTGCAGAGCGGCGTCGGATTTGAAATGTTCCGGCTGGCAGACGGGCAGATTGTGCTCCAGCGCCAGCTGCTTGACCGGGCTGGCCTGCGGCTTGCGCCCCCGCCCCGCCGGGCGATCCGGCTGGGTGTAGACGGCCACGATCTCGTGCCCGGCGTCGAGCAGGGCACGCAGGGCCGTGGCAGCAAAGTCGGGGGTTCCAGCAAAGATCAGGGGAGAGGGAGAGGCCATCGTTATTTTTTTAAGTTAAGTGCCGCCGCTGGATAAGTGACCAGGTGCCAGGGGCTAGTGACCAGGACCTGGCCCCTAGCACCCGTCGGATTTATCCGACCTGGCGTTGTTGTTTTTGCAGCTTTTTACGGATGCGCTGGCGCTTGAGGTCGGAGAGATAGTCGACGAACAGCTTGCCTTCCAGGTGATCCATTTCGTGCTGGATGCAGACCGCCAGCAGCCCTTCGGCTTCCATCTCCACCGGGTTGCCGTCGCGATCCTGCATCTTGAAGCGGATATGCTCGGCCCGCTCGACCGGCTCGTAGATACCGGGCACCGACAGACAGCCTTCGTCGATCTGCTGAATGCCGTCCTTTTCGGTGATTTCCGGGTTGATCAGCACCAGCGGCTGGCTTTTATCCTCGGAGACGTCGAGGACGATCAGCCGCTGATGGAAATCCACCTGGGTGGCGGCCAGGCCGATGCCGGGCGCGGCGTACATGGTCTCGAACATGTCGTCGATCTGCCGGTGCAGGCGCGCGTCAAACTCGGTCACCGGCTTCGCCTTGATGCGCAACCGATCATCGGGATAATTCAAAATATTGAGTATTGCCATATAATTTCGTGACGTTTCTCTAGTACAAGTGTAGAAAAAGCTGCTAACATTATGATACTACTAGGATAGACCTGTCAGATTCGGGCTTGCTCCGGGCGCCAGGTCGATTAAACTCCAATAACAAAAGCGGCCTCTGACAGGGGAACCTTGCATGGTGAATAATAAACTGACTGGCCTCAGATTGACACGTTTCCTGTCCATTGTTTTGCTGAGCCTGGGCCTCGCGGCCTGCGGCTCGTCTCCGGAACAGCCGACGGCGGCGCCGGCACCCCAGACCAGCAGCTATTCCCTGCAGGAGCCCGAGGCCCCGGAACCGGAAAAACCGGTTTTCAAACCCGATTATCCCGAACGTTATGTCGTGAAAAAAGGTGACACCCTGTGGGGAATTGCCGGGCGTTTTCTTAACGATCCCTGGTTATGGCCGCAGGTCTGGCATATCAACCCCGAGATTCGCAATCCGCATCTGATCTATCCCGGTGACGTGGTCGTGCTGTATCGCGATGCCGACGGCAAACCCTATCTGACCCTGGAAGGCAGTGGCGGTATGGCACCGCCGCGTGATATCCAGAGTGAAAAACTGTCGCCACGGCCCCGCTACGAGTCTATTGAAAAGGCGATTCCGACTATCCGCCGCGCGGTGATTGCCCCGTTTTTGCAGCGCCCGCGTGTGGTTACCGAGGAGGAACTGGAGGACGCCCCGTATATCGTCTCCAGTTACGAGGGCCATCTGATCAGCGGCACCGGCAACCGGATTTATGCCCGGGACATCCAGGATGAGAGCATCGGGCGCTATGATATCGTGCGCCCGGGCCGGGTCTACCGGGATCCGCAAACCGGCGAAGTGCTGGGCTATGAAGTGATCCGGCTGGCCGACGCCCGGGTGACTCGCGGCAAGAGCGGTCGTGACGACGTGGTTACCCTGAATATCTCGCGTGCCCAGCAGGAAGTGCTTAACGGCGATCGTCTGCTGCCGGTCGAGCAGCACCAGCTCGAGTTCAATTTCTTCCCGCGTCCGCCCAAGGAAGAAGTCGAGGGCGAGATCATCGCTGTGCACAACGGCCTCTCCCAGATCGGCCAGTATAATGTGGTGGTTCTGAACAAGGGGACACGTGAGGGCCTGGAGCCGGGTCATGTGCTGGCCATCTACCAGGACGGCGGCACGGCCCGGGATCCCGACAGCTGGCTCGGATTCCATGTGGATCTGCCCGACGAGCGGGCCGGCATCCTGATGGTGTTCCGCAGTTACGAGAAGGTCAGCTATGCGCTGGTGATGGAGGCCTATCGTTCCCTGCATGTGAACGACAAGGTCGCCAACCCCTGACCGTCTGAACCCGGCGGGGCTGTGCAAATCCCTGCCGGGTGATACAATAGCTCAATAAACCGTCAACCCGGCCGGCTGATCCGGTCGTGGTCGGTGACCAAACGGAGTTGGTCTGGACAGGAGCTATGGCTGAAGAACAGGAATCACTGCGCCCCTGGCTGGTGCTTCATCGGGCCCCGTACCTCGGCCCTGCGACTTTTCACTCCCTGATCGAGCGTTTTGGCAGCCCCGGGAAGATTCTCGGCGCCGGGCGAGCGGCATTGTCCGCCGCCGGTTTGCGCGAGGAGACAGTGGCGGCATTGCTGAGCCCGGATGAAGCGGCGATCGACGCCGATCTGGCCTGGGCCACGCAGCCCCGGGCGCACATCCTGACCCTGACGGATCCGCGTTATCCCGCCCGCCTGCGGGAGATCAGCGCTCCGCCATTGCTGCTGTATGTATTCGGGGATCCCGATTGTCTGGGTCTGCCGCAGCTGGCGATGGTCGGCAGCCGCAGCCCGACTCCGTCAGGGCAGGAGACGGCACAGGAATTTGCCCGCCATCTGGCCGGGATCGGACTGACTATTACCAGCGGTCTGGCCCTGGGTATCGATGCCGCCAGCCACCGGGGTGCCCTGAAAGGCGGCGGCTATAGTATTGCCGTGGTCGGCACCGGACTGGATCGGGTCTATCCGGCCCGGCATCGCGAGCTGGCGCACGAGATTGCCACGCAGGGGGCGCTGGTGTCCGAGTTCGCCCCGGGCATGCCGCCGCTGGCGGCCAATTTTCCGCGCCGCAACCGCATAATCAGCGGACTGTCGGTAGGAACGCTGGTGGTGGAGGCGGCGCCGCAAAGCGGCTCGCTGATCACTGCCAGACTGGCGCTGGAACAGGGGCGCGAGGTATTTGCCGTACCCGGTTCCATTCATAACCCACAGGCCCGGGGCTGTCATCAGTTATTGCGCCAGGGAGCCAAACTGGTCGAGACCGCGCAGGATGTGGTGGAAGAACTTGGTTCCCTGGTGGCCTATACACCGACGGCCGGGACCGAAGAGCCTGTTTGTGACACAGTGCCCGAACTGGATGTGGAGTATCAAAAAGTGCTGGAGTGCATCGGTCACGAGCCGACATCCGTCGATACAGTGGTAGAACGTAGTGGATTGACGGCCGATGCCGTTTGTTCCATGCTCTTGGTACTGGAATTGCAAGGCTTTGTAGCCGCCACCACCGGTGGTCATTATTGCCAGACCTGTTAGAGGGGTAAGAAAATGAAAGAGAGTGTACTCGACGTATTGATGTATCTGTTTGAAAACTATATGAATGATGAAATAGAATTCGATACGGACGAGGAAACACTGCGCGTTGAACTGCAGGAAGCCGGTTTTCGTCAGGTCGAAATCACCCGCGCCTTTGAGTGGCTGGAAGGACTGGTTGCTCTGCAGGATGACCCGTCGATCTACAGCGGCAAAACCACCGGTTCCATTCGTATCTATACCGCCGAAGAGTGCGAGCGGCTGGATGTCGAAGCGCGCGGTTTTCTGCTGTTTCTGGAACAGACCGGTGTCCTCGATCACTTCACCCGTGAAATGGTGATCGATCGGGTCATGGCACTGGGCGAAGACGAAATTGATCTTGAGCAGCTCAAATGGGTTGTCCTGATGGTACTGTTTAATCAACCGGGCAGGGAAGCGGCATTTGCCTGGATGGAAGATCTGGTGTTCGACGAAATGCCCGGTATTCTGCATTGAGTGGCAAAACAAGCAGAGTTAACCACAGTGCCCGCTAAACGCGGGCATTTGCTTTTATAAGAGTAACCAATCTTATGGCTAAAAGTCTGGTCATCGTTGAGTCGCCTGCCAAGGCCAAAACGATCAAAAAATATCTCGGCAAGGATTATGAGGTCCTGGCCTCCTATGGTCATGTACGCGATCTGTTGCCCAAGGAGGGTGCGGTCGATCCCGAACATGACTTTGCCATGAAGTATCAACTGATCGAAAAAAACGAAAAGCATGTCGATGCGATCGTCAAATCCCTGAAAAAAGCCGACAACCTGTATCTTGCTACTGACCCGGATCGCGAGGGCGAAGCCATTGCCTGGCATCTGTATGAGATCCTCAAGGACCGGGATGCGCTCAATGACAAACATGTCGGTCGCGTGGCGTTCAACGAAATTACCAAGAGCGCGGTCAACGATGCGGTCTCGCATCCGCGAGAACTGTCCAATGATCTGATCCATGCCCAGCTGGCGCGCCGTGCGCTGGACTATCTGGTAGGTTTCAATCTCTCGCCCCTGTTATGGAAAAAAATCCGTCGTGGTCTGTCCGCCGGTCGGGTACAGAGTCCGGCTCTGCGTTTGATCGTCGAGCGGGAAATCGAGATTGAAAATTTCAAGCCTAAAGAATACTGGAGCATGGATGCCGAGGTGGAGCAGGACAAGCAGGCGTTTACCGCCAAGCTGACCTACCTCAAGGGCAAGAAAGTCAGCCAGTTCACGATTAACAACGAGAAAAAGGCCAAAGAAGCCGAACAGACACTGAGCAGCGCGGCCAACGGCAAGCTCACGGTCCACAAGGTTGAAAAGAAACAGCGCAAGCGTAACCCGGCCGCGCCGTTTACCACCTCGACCGTGCAGCAGGAGGCGTCGCGCAAACTCGGCTTTACCGCGCGCAAGACCATGAGTGTCGCCCAGCAGTTGTATGAAGGAATCGATCTTGGCGGCGAAACCGTGGGTCTGATCACCTATATGCGTACCGACTCGGTCAATCTGGCCGATGAAGCGCTGACCGAGATCCGCCAGTTTATTCAGGACAAGTACGGCGCCGACAACCTGCCCAAGGAGCCGCGCCAGTTCAAAACCAAATCCAAAAACGCCCAGGAAGCGCACGAGGCGATTCGCCCGACCTCGGTACTGCATGAACCGGCGCAGATTAAAAAGCATCTGAGCAAGGATCAGTTCCGCCTGTATGAGCTGATCTGGAAACGCACCGTCGCCTGCCAGATGATCCACGCCACCATGGATACCGTGGCCGTGGACCTGGCCGCCGGCAGTCCGGACAACCTGTTTCGCGCCAACGGCTCGACCGTGGTCAAGCCCGGTTTCATGGCGCTGTATCTGGAAAGCGAGGACGACAGCAAGAAAGACAAGGATGACAAGGATCGCATCCTGCCGCCGATGAAAGAGGGCGATGTGGTCAAGCTGCTCAAGATCCTCCCCGAGCAGCACTTCACCGAACCGCCGCCGCGTTACTCCGAAGCCAGCCTGGTCAAGGCGCTGGAAGAGTACGGCATCGGCCGCCCTTCGACTTACGCCTCGATCATCTCCACGTTACAGCAGCGTGAATACGTGGAGATGGATAAAAAACGGTTTATCCCAACCGACGTCGGCCGCATCGTTAACAAGTTCCTGACCGAACACTTTCCCCAGTATGTGGACTACGAGTTCACCGCGCACATGGAAGACGACCTGGATGCCATCTCCCGTGGCGAGAAGGACTGGGTGCCGATGATGAAGGATTTCTGGAAACCCTTCCACGAACTGGTCGAGGAGAAGGATAAGAGTGTGGATCGCAAGGATGTGACGCACGAGCAAATCGAAGAAAAGTGCCCCAAGTGCGGCGGCAGCCTGGCCATTCGCCTGGGGCGGCGCGGCCGGTTTATCGGTTGTAACAACTATCCCGAATGCGACTACACCCGTAACGTCAATGAAGACGCCAACGCCGAGCCGGAAGTGATCGAGGGGCGCAAGTGTCCCGACTGCGGTTCGGACCTGATTATCCGCCACGGACGTTACGGCAAGTTCATCGGTTGCAGCGGTTATCCCGATTGTCGCTACATCGAGCCGCTGGAAAAACCGGAAAACACCGGCGTGCAGTGTCCCGAGTGCAAACAGGGCAGCATGCTCAAGCGCAAGGCGCGCAGCGGCAAGATCTTCTTCTCCTGCGAACGCTATCCCGACTGCAAATACGCGGTCTGGAATCAGCCGTTGAACGAAGCGTGTCC
>NZ_JAVLAZ010000058.1:0-15628 GCF_031581315.1 Thiohalophilus sp. | reverse complement strand
CGATTCGCGAAGGCGGCCGGACCGTCGGCGCCGGTGTTGTATCGAAGATTATTGAATAAAAGGGACAAAGGGCCGAGGGCCGAGTGACGAGGAAATCGAGGAGCGCACCAGCGGTGCGCTCACGGTTTTGTTTACCTCGTCACTCGTCCCTCGTTACTCGTCCCTCAGTTTAGGCCAGTAGCTCAATTGGCAGAGCGGCGGTCTCCAAAACCGCAGGTTGGGGGTTCGATTCCCTCCTGGCCTGCCAAACATGCGGTAACTTGCCTGCGGGCGGTTTATCGAAGTTAACAGGACAACAATGGCAGACAAGATCAAGCTGACACTCGCCGTATTATTGGTGATCGCGGGCATTGCCGGGTTTTACCATTTTGCGGATGAAGCACTGTTGTATCGCGTGCTCGGCTTGTTAGCGGTCGTGGGTGTCGCCGTGGCAATGGCGGCTACCTCGCAACCGGGTATCAATGCCTGGAATTTTGGTCGCAGTGCGGTGCTGGAAGCACGCAAGTCTGTCTGGCCGTCACGGCGTGAGACCACGCAGACCACGTTGATGGTGATCGTCATGGTCGCCCTGATCGGGATCGTGCTGTGGTTGTTTGACATGTTTTTGCTGTGGGCGGTGAAACTCATCACCGGTCAGGGAGGCTGAGTAGATGGCATTACGCTGGTACGTCGTCCACGCCTATTCCGGTTTTGAGGCGCAGGTCAAGCGCTCGCTGGAAGAGCGAATCAAGCTCAATGGCGTGGAAGACAAGTTCGGACAGATCCTGGTGCCCACCGAGGAAGTGATCGAAATGCGCGACGGACAAAAGCGCAAAAGCGATCGCAAATTCTTCCCGGGCTATGTGCTGGTGCAGATGGAAATGGACGACGCCACCTGGCATCTGGTCAAGGACACCCCGCGGGTGATGGGTTTTATCGGCGGCACCAGCGACAAGCCGGCACCGATCAGCGAAAAAGAAGCCCAGTCGATCCTGGAGCGGGTGCAGGAAGGCGCCGAACGGCCGCGGCCCAAGGTTCTGTTCGAGGCGGGCGAAGTGGTCCGCATCAACGACGGACCGTTCAACGACTTTAACGGTGTTGTTGAAGAAGTGGATTATGAAAAGAACCGTCTGCGTGTGGAAGTGTCGATCTTCGGCCGTTCCACACCAGTCGATCTGGACTTCAGTCAGGTAGAGAAGAGTTAAAACTCTTCTCTACCTGACTGTGACGAGGGACAAAGGGACGAGTTACGAGGATTAAAGCATACGGCATAGCCGTATTCTAACTTCCTCGTCACTCGTACCTCGTCCCTGAGTACTTAAACAAGGGGAGCCCGAGTACCGCAAGGGAAACGGCGTTTGAACCCAAAGCGAGGAAGTTATGGCCAAGAAAATCGAAGCATATATCAAGCTGCAGGTCCCGGCGCAGGAAGCGAATCCGTCGCCGCCGGTCGGTCCCGCGCTTGGTCAGCATGGTGTTAACATCATGGAATTCTGCAAGGCGTTTAACGCCCAGACCCAGGAAACCGAAAAAGGTCTGCCGATCCCGGTGGTCATCACCGTCTATAGCGATCGCAGCTTCACCTTCATCATGAAGACGCCGCCAGCGTCGATTCTGCTGAAAAAGGCTCTCGGTATCCAGAGCGGTTCCGGCGAACCCAACCGTACCAAGGTGGGCTCGGTGACCCGCGAGCAGCTCGAGGAGATCGCCCGCAGCAAAGATCCCGATCTGACTGCTGCTGATATGGACGCCGCGGTGCGCACCATTGCCGGTAGCGCGCGCAGCATGGGTATCGATGTGGAGGGTGTGTAAATGGCCAAGTTAAGTAAACGTCAAAAAGCGATTCGTGAAAAGGTCGATTCCACCAAAACCTATGCGATCGACGAAGCCTTCGGCCTGCTGAAAGAAATGCCGCGCGCCAAATTTGTCGAATCCGTCGAGGTGGCTATTAACCTCGGTGTTGATCCGCGCAAATCCGATCAGGTCGTACGTGGCGCCACCGTATTGCCGCACGGTACCGGCAAGACCGTCCGGGTTGCCGTATTCGCCCAGGGCGATAACGCCGACAAGGCGAAAGCTGCCGGTGCCGACATCGTTGGTTTTGAGGATCTGGCTGAAGAAGTCAAACAGGGCAACATGGATTTCGACGTGGTTATCGCCACCCCGGATGCCATGCGTGTCGTCGGTCAGCTGGGCCAGATTCTGGGCCCGCGTGGCCTGATGCCGAACCCGAAGGTCGGTACCGTGACGCCCGATGTGGAAGGCGCGGTTAAAAATGCCAAGGCCGGTCAGGTCCGTTACCGGACAGACAAGGGCGGTATTATCCACTGTGCCATCGGCAATGTAGATTTTGATAGCAACAATTTGAAGGAAAACCTGGAAGCCTTGCTGGCGGATTTGAAAAAGGCCAAGCCTTCATCCGCCAAGGGACAGTATCTGAAGAAGGTCTCTGTTTCCACGACCATGGGTCCCGGGGTTTCCGTCGATCAGGCGTCGCTGGCGATCTGATCGTTAACCGGCTTTGTGGCCGTTGCTATCGGGGATGGAATTCAATTCTCTTCCCGGGGCAGCGTCCATCAAAGACCGCGGGTGCGGTAACCGCTGTAACGTTATCGCTTAATGGAGTTCGCTCCGGCCTGCGCAGATGGTGTGCCCGAACAGATTTATTTCTGCCTTGGGTCACTAAATGTGGAACATTGTTTTAACAGTGTTCCGTGTTCGTCCAACGACAGGCGTGCTGTTAGGCCTGTCAGAAACGGAGGTATGTTCGCGTGGCTCTCAGTCTGAAAGAAAAGAAAGCCATAGTGGCCGAAGTCGCTGAAGTCGCTGCGAATGCGCATTCCGCTGTTGTTGCGGAATATATTGGACTGGCGTCTAACGACATGAACAACCTGCGCGCTCAGGCGCGTACCGGTGGTGTTTATCTGCGTGTCGTTAAAAATACGCTGGCCAAGCGTGCATTGGAAGGGACGGACTTTGCCTGCATGAACGAAACGCTCGTCGGCCCGATGATCCTGGCTTTTTCCCAGGAAGACCCGGGTGCTGCGGCGCGTGTTTTAAAAGAGTTCGCCAAAGGTAATGACAAACTGGTCGTCAAGGGCCTTTCCGTCAGCGGTCAACTGTTGCCCGCCTCGGAACTGGACCGTCTGGCCAGCCTGCCGACCAAGGATCAGGCTATCAGCATGCTGATGTCGGTTATGCAGGCTCCGGTTACCAAACTGGCGCGTACCCTTAACGAAGTGCCTGGCAAAATGGTCCGTACCGTCGCAGCTGTTCGTGACGCCAAACAGGCCTCTTGATATTTTAGTGATTAGGAGAAAGTAAAATGGCAGTTTCTAAAGATGAAATTCTGGAAACAATTTCCAGCATGACCGTAATGGAAGTCGTCGATCTGATCGAAGCGATGGAAGAGAAGTTCGGCGTTTCCGCTGCAGCCGCTGTTGCTGCTGCCCCGGCTGCTGCAGCCGGTGGTGGTGAAGCCGCTGCTGAAGAGAAAGACGAGTTCGATGTCGTCATGACCAGCTTCGGTGATAACAAGGTTTCTGTCATCAAGGCAGTCCGTGCTATTACCGGTCTGGGTCTGAAAGAAGCCAAGGAAATGGTGGAAGGCGTGCCTGCCACTGTGAAGGAAGGGGCTTCCAAGGACGACTCCGAAGAAATGAAGAAGCAGCTTGAAGAAGCCGGCGCACAGGTCGAGCTGAAATAAAAGCGGCTTGCTTCATGAAAAGATTGCGGGCCAGGGGCCCGCAGTCACAAAATGGTATAACCATTCCCGCAGCGGGCTGGTGGCCAATAGGCCACTGGCCTGCTGTGTATTCGTTGTTTAACGGCCAGAATATCGTTAACAACGGATCGCCGGGAATGCCAGTTTCGCGACTAACTGCTACGAGCAAGGTGACCAATGGCATACTCCTTCACTGATAAGAAACGGATTCGTAAAAACTTTGGTCGTCGTCCTACTATCCTGGAAGTCCCCTATCTTTTGGCTATGCAGACCGATTCCTATAAGGAATTCCTGCAGGCAGAAAAAGCCGAAGATCAGCGCGACGACAAGGGATTACATGCGGCGTTCAAATCGGTTTTCCCGATTGCCAGCTATTCTGGCAATGCGGCACTGGAGTATGTCAGCTACCGGCTGGGAACGCCGGCGTTTGATGTGAAAGAGTGTCAGATGCGTGGTGTGACCTATGCGGCCCCGCTGCGGGTCAAGGTCCGCCTGATCATCTATGACAAGGAAGCCAAAAACCCCACGGTCAAGGATATCCGCGAGCAGGAAGTCTACATGGGCGAAATTCCGCTCATGACCGAGACCGGAACCTTTGTTATTAATGGTACAGAACGGGTTATCGTTTCTCAGCTGCACCGTTCACCCGGCGTGTTTTTCGATCACGACAAGGGCAAGACCCATTCATCGGGCAAACTGCTGTTCAATGCCCGGGTGATTCCGTACCGCGGTTCCTGGCTCGACTTTGAATTCGATCCCAAGGATTGTCTGTTTACCCGTATTGACCGTCGCCGCAAACTGCCGGTGACCGTGCTGTTGCGTGCACTGGGCTACAGTACCGAAGAAATGCTGGATTTGTTCTTCGAGAAGAACACCTACCGCATTACCAAAGAAGGTGGCTTCGAGCTGGATCTGGTTCCCGATCGTCTGCGCGGTGAAACGGCGACGTTCGATATCAAGATCAAGAACAAGGTGCTGGTCGAGGAAGGTCGTCGCATCACCCCGCGTCATATCCGTGAAATGGAAAAGGCGGGTCTCAAAAAGCTCGAGGTTCCCGAAGAGTACATGCACGACAAGGTGCTCGCGCATGACGTAATTAACAAGGACACCGGCGAGATCGTAGCGAAGGCCAATGACACGCTCATCCCCGAGCGTCTGGAGCTGTTGCGCGAAGCCAATGTCACCGAATTCCAGACTATCTTTACCAACGACCTGGACCACGGCCCGTACATCTCCAAGACGCTGGAAATCGATACCACTACTACCCAGCTGGAAGCCCAGGTGGAAATCTATCGCATGATGCGTCCGGGCGAGCCGCCGACCAAGGAAGCGGCTGAAAACCTGTTCAACAACCTGTTCTTCAGTGAAGATCGTTACGATCTCTCCGGTGTCGGACGCATGAAGTTCAACCGCCGTATTGGCCGCAAGGAAGTCACCGGCGAAGGAACCCTGTCCAAGGAGGATATCCTGGCCGTCATCCAGACCCTGATCGGCATTCGTGATGGTAAGGGCAACGTCGACGATATCGATCATCTGGGTAACCGGCGGATCCGGTCCGTGGGTGAAATGGCCGAAAACCAGTTCCGCGTCGGACTGGTCCGCGTCGAGCGCGCGGTCAAGGAGCGCCTCTCCCTGGCCGAGTCCGAAAACCTGATGCCGCAGGAGATGATTAACGCCAAGCCGGTCTCCGCCGCGATCAAGGAATTCTTTGGTTCCTCCCAGCTGTCCCAGTTCATGGATCAGAACAACCCGCTGTCGGAAGTGACCCACAAGCGGCGTATCTCCGCCCTGGGTCCGGGCGGTCTGACCCGCGAGCGCGCCGGTTTCGAGGTGCGCGACGTGCATCCGACCCATTACGGCCGGGTCTGCCCGATTGAAACGCCGGAAGGACCGAACATCGGTCTGATCAACTCGCTGGCCGTGTATGCGCGGACCAACCAGTATGGTTTTCTGGAAACCCCGTATCGCCGGGTCAAGAACGGCAAGGTGACCGAAGATATTGAATTTCTGTCGGCCATCGATGAAGGGGAGTTCGTCATTGCCCAGGCCAACGCCGGCGTGGATAACAAGGGTAACCTGAGCGATGATCTGGTTTCCTGCCGACACCAGAATGAATTTGCCATGTCCACGCCGGACAAGGTCGATTTCATGGATATCTCGCCCAAACAGATCGTTTCTGTGGCGGCCGCCCTGGTGCCGTTCCTCGAACATGATGACGCCAACCGCGCCCTGATGGGGGCCAACATGCAGCGCCAGGCGGTCCCGACCCTGCGTGCCGAAAAGCCCGTGGTGGGCACCGGTATCGAACGCACCGTGGCCGTGGATTCCGGTGTGGCCGTGGTGGCCCGGCGTGGCGGAACAGTCGATTCGGTTGATGCTTCGCGTATTGTCGTGCGGGTCAATGATGACGAGACTGTGGCGGGTGAGTCCGGTGTGGATATCTACAACCTGACCAAATATACCCGTTCCAACCAGAATACCTGCATTAATCAGCGACCACTGGTGAATGTCAGTGATGTCATTGCCTGTGGCGATGTGCTGGCGGATGGCCCGTCCACCGATCTCGGTGAACTGGCGCTTGGCCAGAATATGCTGGTCGCCTTCATGCCCTGGAATGGTTATAACTTCGAGGACTCGATCCTGATTTCCGAACGGGTGGTCGAGGAAGATCGCTACACCACGATCCATATCGAAGAACTGACCTGTGTCGCGCGCGATACCAAGCTCGGTTCCGAGGAGATCACCGGTGATATTCCCAACGTCGGTGAGTCGGCGCTGGCCAAGCTGGATGAGGCCGGCATCGTCTATGTCGGTGCCGAGGTCAAGCCAGGCGACATCCTCGTGGGCAAGGTGACGCCCAAGGGCGAAACCCAGCTGACCCCGGAAGAGAAATTGCTGCGTGCCATCTTCGGTGAGAAGGCCTCCGACGTGAAGGATACCTCCCTGCGCGTGCCCTCCGGCATCGTTGGTACCGTCATCGACGTACAGGTTTTCACCCGCGACGGACTGGAAAAAGACTCGCGCGCGATTGCCATTGAAGAATCCGAGCTGGAAAGTGTTCGCAAGGACTTCCACGACCAGCGCCGCATCATGGAAGACGACGCCTATAGCCGTGTCGAGAACATGCTGATCGGCAAGGTGGCCGATGGCGGGCCGAACAAGCTCAAGAGCGGCAGCAAGCTGACCAAGGCCTATCTGGAAGAAGTGCCCCGGGAAAAATGGTTCGAAATCCGTCTGCGCAATGACGACGCCAATGCCCAGCTGGAAGCGATTGCCGCGCAGCTCAAACAGCTGCGCAAAGACTTCGATGAGAAATTCGAAGAGAAAAAACGCAAGCTGACCACCGGTGATGATCTGGCACCAGGCGTGCTGAAGATGGTCAAGGTGCATCTGGCGGTCAAACGTCGTATGCAGCCGGGTGACAAGGTCGCTGGCCGTCACGGTAACAAGGGTGTTATCTCCATGATTCGTCCGGTCGAGGACATGCCCTTCAGTGCCGATGGCACGCCGGTCGATGTGGTTCTGAGCCCGCTGGGCGTTCCCTCGCGCATGAACGTGGGCCAGGTGCTGGAAACCCATCTGGGCTGGGCCGCCAAGGGCCTGGGCAAGAAACTGGGCAACATGCTCAAGGCCCAGACCAAGGTCACCGAGATTCGCAAGCTGCTGGAAGAGATCTACAACAAGAGTGAAGGTCAAAAAGAGGATCTCAAATCGTTCAGCGATGAGGAGATTCTGCGCCTGGCCAGCAATCTGAAGTCCGGCGTACCGATGGCGACACCGGTCTTCGACGGCGTCAACGAGGCGGAAATCAAGCGCCTGCTGCGACTGGCGGATCTGCCCGAAAGCGGCCAGGCCGAGCTGTATGACGGACGTACCGGTGAGAAGTTCGATCGCCCCGTGACGGTCGGTTACATGTATATCCTGAAGCTGAACCATCTGGTCGACGACAAGATGCACGCCCGTTCGACCGGTCCGTACAGTCTGGTCACCCAGCAGCCGCTGGGCGGCAAGGCCCAGTTCGGTGGTCAGCGTTTCGGTGAGATGGAGGTCTGGGCACTGGAAGCCTATGGCGCGGCCTATACCCTGCAGGAAATGCTCACCGTCAAGTCCGACGACGTCAACGGCCGGACCAAGATGTACAAGAACATCGTCGACGGCGATCACCGTATGGAACCGGGTATGCCGGAATCCTTCAACGTACTGCTGAAGGAAATCCGCTCACTTGGTATTGATATCGAACTCGAGCAAACGGACTGAAGAACAGTGACTGGGACCTAGGGGCTAGTGACTAGGAAAGATATAGAAACGGAGTTTAATTCTCCATCCTGGTTACTAGCATCTAGTAACTAGCACCTATTTTAGGAGTGGCAACGTGAAAGACCTACTCAAGATTCTGAAACAGCAGGGCCAGACCGAAGACTTCGATGCAATTCGCATCGGGTTGGCGTCGCCGCAGAAGATCCGTTCCTGGTCCTATGGTGAGGTCAAAAAGCCGGAGACCATCAACTACCGGACCTTCAAGCCGGAACGCGATGGCCTGTTCTGTGCCAAGATTTTCGGGCCGATCAAGGACTATGAGTGCCTGTGCGGCAAGTACAAGCGTCTCAAGCACCGTGGTGTCATTTGTGAAAAATGCGGTATCGAAGTCACCCTGGCCAAGGTCCGCCGTGAACGCATGGGCCATATCGATCTGGCCTCACCGGTTGCGCACATCTGGTTTCTGAAGTCGTTGCCCTCGCGCATGGGGCTGTTGCTGGATATGACCCTGCGCGATATTGAACGGGTGCTCTATTTTGAGGCCTTTGTCGTGGTCGAGCCGGGTATGACGACCCTGGAACGCGGTCAGCTGCTCACCGACGAAGCCTATCTGGAGGCCATTGAAGAATTTGGCGATGAATTCGACGCCCGCATGGGCGCCGAAGCAGTGCAGTCATTGCTGGGTAATATCAACCTGGATCAGGAAGCCGACAAGGTGCGCGAAGACATGGGCGCCACCAAGTCTGAAACCAAGCTCAAGAAACTCGGCAAGCGCCTGAAGCTGATCGAGGCATTCGTCGATTCCGGTAATAAGCCGGAATGGATGGTTATGACCGTGCTGCCGGTACTGCCGCCGGAACTGCGTCCGCTGGTGCCGCTGGAAGGCGGTCGCTTTGCCACCTCCGATCTGAACGATCTCTATCGCCGGGTGATCAACCGTAACAACCGACTGCGGCGACTGCTGGATCTCAACGCACCCGACATCATCGTGCGCAACGAAAAACGCATGCTGCAGGAATCGGTCGATGCGCTGCTGGATAACGGCCGCCGCGGCCGGGCGATTACCGGCTCCAACAAGCGTCCGCTGAAATCCCTGGCTGACATGATCAAGGGCAAGCAGGGCCGTTTCCGCCAGAACCTGCTGGGCAAGCGTGTCGATTACTCTGGTCGTTCCGTTATCGTGGTCGGTCCGGCGCTGCGTCTGCACCAGTGTGGTCTGCCCAAGAAGATGGCCCTGGAACTGTTCAAACCGTTTATTTTCTCCAAGCTGGAACGTCGCGGCCTGGCTACCACCATCAAGGCGGCCAAGAAAATGGTCGAGCGCGAAGGTCCGGAAGTGTGGGACATCCTCGAAGAGGTGATCCGCGAGCATCCGGTGATGCTCAACCGCGCCCCGACCCTGCATCGTCTGGGTATTCAGGCGTTCGAACCGGTACTGATCGAAGGCAAGGCGATCCAGCTGCACCCGCTGGTCTGTACCGCTTTCAACGCCGACTTCGACGGTGACCAGATGGCCGTGCATGTGCCGCTGTCACTGGAAGCGCAGCTTGAAGCGCGCGCGCTGATGATGTCCTCCAACAATATCCTGTCGCCGGCCAACGGTGAGCCGATCATCGTGCCGTCCCAGGACGTGGTGCTGGGGCTGTACTGGATGACCCGTGAGCGGGTCAACGGCCGGGGCGAGGGCATGGTCTTCTCTGACGTGAAGGAAGTCGATCGCGCCTATCACAATGATGTGGTCGATCTACAGAGCCGGGTCAAGGTGCGTATCCGCGAACTCGGCTACGATGACGACGGCAATACCACTGAAAAGATGTCCATTCAGGAAACGACCGTCGGTCGTGCTCTGCTGTATGAAATCGCGCCGCAGGGGATGGAATTCAGTCTGTTCAACAAGGAGATGAAAAAGAAAGCTATCTCCGGGTTGATCGATGCCTGCTATCGTAAGCTGGGGCTGAAGGCGACCGTCGTTTTTGCCGACCAGATTATGTATACCGGGTTTGCCTATTCCACCAAGGCCGGGATTTCCTTTGGTGCCGATGACATGGAGATCCCCGAAGAGAAGGCGCAAATCCTGGGCGCCGCCGAAGAAGAGGTCAAGGAGATCGAAGGTCAGTACACCTCCGGTCTGGTGACCAATGGCGAGCGTTACAACAAGGTGGTGGATATCTGGTCACATACCAATGACCAGATCGCCAAGGCCATGATGGATAAGCTGGGGGTTGATGAAGTTACCGACAAGGATGGCAATGTGGTTCGCCAGCCGTCGTTCAACTCTATCTTTATGATGGCCGACTCCGGCGCCCGTGGTAGCGCGGCGCAGATTCGTCAGCTGGCCGGCATGCGTGGCCTGATGGCCAAGCCGGACGGCTCCATCATCGAAACGCCGATCACGGCCAACTTCCGCGAGGGGCTGTCGGTCCTGCAGTACTTTATCTCGACCCATGGTGCCCGTAAGGGTCTGGCCGATACCGCGCTGAAAACCGCCAACTCCGGTTATCTCACCCGGCGTCTGGTGGATGTCTCTCAGGATCTGGTCGTGGCCGGTGATGATTGCGGCACCAGCAACGGTATGCTGATTTCCTCGCTGATCGAAGGCGGCGATGTGGTCGAACCCTTGCCCGAGCGGGTACTGGGTCGGGTGACAGCGGAAGACGTGAAAGATGCCAATGGCACCGTCATCATTCCCAACGGCACCCTGCTGGATGAACAGGGTGTGGCCACCCTCGAGTCGATGGGGATCGACCATATTCTGGTCCGCTCGCCGATTACCTGTGACAACCTTCACGGCGTCTGTGCTGTCTGCTACGGCCGCGATCTGGCCCGGGGGCACCTGGTCAACCAGGGCGAGTCGGTGGGTGTTATCGCCGCTCAGTCCATCGGGGAGCCAGGTACCCAGCTGACCATGCGGACCTTCCATATCGGTGGTGCGGCCAGTCGTTCGGCGGCCATCAGCAACATCGAAATCAAGACCAAGGGCACGGTCCGTCTGCACAATATCAAGACGATCCAGCACGCCAGCGGTAACCAGGTCGCGGTCTCCCGCTCCGGGGAAATTACCGTGCTGGATGAGAACAAGCGCGAACGCGAGCGTTACAAGGTGCCTTACGGGGCGGTGATCTCCGTCGGTGACGGCGCAGCGGTCGAATCCGGCCAGATCGTCGCCAACTGGGACCCGCATACTCACCCGATCGTGACCGAAGTCGAGGGTCGGGTGAAATTCATGGATATCATCGAAGGCGTGACCGTGCAGGCCGAAGTGGACGAGGTCACCGGTCTGTCCCGCCTGGTGGTCATGGATCCCAAACAGCGTGGCAGCCAGGCCAAGGATCTACGGCCGATGGTCAAGCTGATCGACGAGTCCGGCAATGACATGAACATCGTCGGCACCGATTTGCCCGCGCATTACTATCTGCCGTCGGGCGCGATCATCGCGCTCAAGGATGGCGATGCCGTGAGTGTGGGGGATGCGATTGCGCGGATTCCGCAGGAATCCTCCAAAACCCGCGACATCACCGGTGGTCTGCCGCGTGTGGCCGATCTGTTCGAAGCGCGTAAGCCGAAAGAGGCCTCCATCCTGGCGGAAATCTCCGGCACGGTCAGTTTCGGCAAGGAAACCAAGGGCAAACAGCGCCTGGTTATTACCCCCAATGACGGTGATTCCTATGAGGAATTGATTCCCAAGTGGCGCCACGTCACCGTGTTCGAAGGTGAGCACGTGGAGAAGGGCGAAGTGATTGCCGAGGGTGAACCCAATCCGCATGATATCCTGCGTCTGCTGGGCGTCGAGGAACTGGCCCGCTACATTGTTAACGAAGTCCAGGACGTCTATCGCCTGCAGGGTGTAAAGATCAACGACAAGCACATCGAGGTGATCGTGCGCCAGATGCTGCGCAAGGTGGATATCACCTCGCCGGGCGATACCGGCTTCCTCAAGGGCGAGCAGGTGGAAAAAGCCCGGCTTCTGGAAGAAAACGACCGGATAATGGCTGGCGAAAAACAGCCGGCTCTCTACGAGCCGGTTCTGCTGGGCATCACCAAGGCGTCGCTGGCGACCGAGTCGTTCATTTCCGCGGCCTCCTTCCAGGAGACCACCCGGGTGCTGACCGAAGCGGCCGTGACCGGCAAGATCGACGATCTGCGGGGTCTGAAGGAGAATGTCATCGTCGGCCGACTGATTCCGGCCGGGACCGGTATGGCGTTCCATCAGGAGCGACGTCGCCTGCGCAAGCAGGCCGAGTCAGCCGAAGCGGCCCTGGCCGCGGCGGCGGCCGAGGTCGAGCAGGCGTCCGGCGATGCCGAATCGGCCGATTCACAGAGCTGATTCGGGCCTGCCCGAGCAATAACCATATAGATAGCCGGGTTTATGGCCCGGCCGTCGCGGTTGCCCCGAAACAGGTGGATACCGGGAACGATCCCGGGCCGGGGGGCGAAAAACCCCAAAAATTCGCGATTGGGGCGGGGATCCTGTTGACAGGAACCCCGCATCCCCATAAAATCTCGCGCCTCACGACAGGTCGGTACGCCGGCCTGTCGTTTATTTTCTGGACCAAGAAAGACAAAGACTTATGGCAACCATTAACCAGTTAGTACGTAAGCCGCGCAAACGCCGGCCTCAGAAGAGCAACGTCCCGGCGCTGGAAGCGTGCCCGCAACGTCGCGGGGTCTGTACGCGCGTTTACACCACCACGCCGAAAAAACCGAACTCGGCGTTGCGTAAAGTGGCGCGTGTGCGCCTGACCAACGGTTACGAAGTCGCCAGCTACATTGGCGGCGAGGGCCACAACCTGCAGGAACACTCGGTCGTGCTGATTCGTGGCGGTCGTGTCAAGGATCTGCCGGGTGTGCGCTATCACACGGTACGCGGTTCGCTGGATACCGCCGGCGTCAACGACCGCAGGCAGGGTCGTTCGAAGTACGGTGCCAAGCGGCCCAAATCGTAAGTTTAATAACAGCCTACCAGGCTGATTCACTGACAACGCGGAACAGACGATGGCAAGAAGGCGACAAGCAGAAAAACGGGCAATTCTTCCGGATCCGAAATACAAATCCGAACTGATTGCCAAGTTTATCAACATGTTGATGCTCGACGGCAAGAAATCGGTTGCCGAGAAGGTCGTGTACGGCGCGCTCGAAGCCGTTTCGAGTAAAACCCGCTCCGATGCGATCGAGGCACTCGAAAAAGCACTGGACAATGTTCGCCCGATGGTCGAGGTCAAATCCCGGCGTGTCGGTGGTGCGACCTACCAGGTGCCGGTCGAAGTGCGTCCGGCCCGGCGTAATGCCCTGGCCATGCGCTGGCTGGTTGAGGCCGCGCGCAAGCGCAGTGAAAAAGGCATGGGTGCACGGCTGGCCGGCGAATTGTTCGAGGCCGGTGAAAGTCGCGGTTCGGCTGTCAAGAAACGCGAAGACACCCATCGGATGGCGGAGGCGAACAAGGCGTTTGCCCACTACCGTTGGTAATTTGATACCGAGTTAAAGAGAGTGGCCCGCAAAACATCAATCGAACGTTATCGCAATATCGGCATCATGGCGCATATCGATGCCGGCAAAACGACAACGACCGAGCGGATCCTCTTTTACACCGGTATTTCGCACAAGATTGGAGAAGTGCATGACGGCGCAGCTGTCATGGACTGGATGGAACAGGAGCAGGAACGCGGCATAACGATTACGTCCGCCGCGACAACCTGCTTCTGGCAAGGCATGGACCAGCAGTATTCGCAGCACCGGATCAATATTATTGATACCCCGGGGCATGTGGACTTCACCATTGAGGTGGAGCGCTCGCTGCGAGTTCTGGACGGCGCCTGTGCGGTCTTTTGTGCCGTCGGCGGGGTCGAGCCCCAGTCCGAAACGGTCTGGCGCCAGGCCAACAAGTACGAAGTGCCGCGCATGGCCTTCGTCAACAAGATGGACCGTGCCGGCGCGGATTTTTTGCGCGTCGTCGAGCAGATTAAAAAGCGTCTCGGCGCGAATGCGCTGCCGATTCAGTTGAATATCGGTGCCGAAGATAACTTCCAGGGCATCGTCGACCTGATTCGGATGAAGGCGATTTACTGGAACGAGGCCGATTTCGGGGCCACTTACGAGCAGCGGGAGATTCCTGAAGAGCTCCAGGCCAGGGCGCAGGGAATGCGCGAGCAGATGGTGGAAGCCGCTGCCGAGGCCAGCGAAGCATTGATGGAAAGTTATCTCGAAAACGGCGACCTGAGCGACGACGAGATAAAGCAGGGCCTGCGAGCCCGCACCCTGGCGAACGAAATTGTGCCGGTGTTGTGCGGTTCGGCTTTCAAGAACAAGGGCGTCCAGGCAATGCTGGATGCGGTGATCGACTACATGCCCTCGCCGATTGAAGTTAAGGCAATCAAGGGTGTGCTGGACGATGGCAAGGAAACCGAAGCGCTGCGCAAGTCAGATGATGACGAACCGTTTGCGGCGCTGGCTTTCAAAATTGCCACCGACCCATATGTCGGCACGTTGACTTTTTTCCGGGTGTATTCCGGTGTCGTGAATACCGGCGATACGGTTTACAACCCGATCAAGGGCAAAAAAGAGCGAATTGGGCGACTGGTACAGATGCACTCCAATTCGCGCGAAGAATTGAAAGAGGTTCGCGCCGGTGATATTGCCGCGGCCGTCGGACTCAAGGATGTCACCACGGGCGAAACCCTGTGTGATCCGAACAACGTGATTACCCTGGAGCGGATGGAGTTCCCGGAACCGGTCATCTCGGTGGCCATTGAACCGCGGACCAAGGCCGATCAGGAAAAGATGGGGATTGCCCTGTCGAAGCTGGCCCAGGAAGACCCTTCGTTTCGGGTGCATACCGACGAGGAGTCGGGCCAGACGATTATTTCCGGCATGGGCGAGCTGCACCTGGATATTATCGTCGACCGCATGAAGCGCGAGTTCAAGGTCGATGCCAATGTCGGTGCGCCCCAGGTGGCCTACCGCGAGACCCTTCGCAAGAAGGTCGAGCAGGAAGGCAAGTTTGTGCGCCAGTCCGGCGGTCGCGGTCAGTTCGGTCACGTCTGGCTGCGGATTGAACCGCAGGAACAGGGCGCCGGCTATGAATTTGTGAGCGAAATCGTCGGTGGTGTGATTCCCAAGGAATACATTCCATCGGTGGACAAAGGGATTCAGGAACAGATGGAGAACGGCGTTATCGGCGGTTTTCC
This sequence comes from Thiohalophilus sp., assembly GCF_031581315.1. Classification (GTDB taxonomy): domain Bacteria; phylum Pseudomonadota; class Gammaproteobacteria; order UBA6429; family Thiohalophilaceae; genus Thiohalophilus. The sequence continues at coordinate 487 of NZ_JAVLAZ010000058.1, read as the reverse complement.
GATGGTGGACGTCAAGGTCACATTGTTTGACGGCTCCTACCATGATGTGGACTCCTCGGAAATGGCCTTCAAGATTGCCGGTTCCATGGGGTTCAGGGAAGGCGCCAGAAAGGCAAATCCGGTCTTGCTGGAGCCCATGATGAAAGTGGAAGTGGTGACCCCGGAAGAGTACATGGGGGATGTCATGGGCGACCTGAACCGCCGACGAGGTGTCGTGCAGGGCATGGAAGACGGCCCGACCGGCAAGCTGATACATGCGGAGGTTCCGCTGGCTGAAATGTTCGGTTATGCAACCGACCTGCGTTCCGCGACCCAGGGGCGTGCCAGCTACAGCATGGAGTTCGCCAGCTACAGTGAAGCGCCTGCGAGTGTCGCAGACGAAGTGATTAAGAAAGCATCCTGATTCAATACATAAACAGAATTAGAGGGTAAGACGGTGTCCAAGGCAAAATTTGAACGTACGAAGCCGCACGTAAACGTGGGAACG
>NZ_JAVLAZ010000057.1:0-15633 GCF_031581315.1 Thiohalophilus sp. | reverse complement strand
GCTTTCCACGGCTCGTGGATATGTTTGTTCGGCAGCCCGGTCAGCTCCGGTACCCACCGGCGGATATACAGACCCTGCTTGTCGAACTTCTGGCTCTGGGTAACAGGGTTGAAGATCCGAAAGTAGGGTGCGGCATCGACGCCGCAGCCGGCGACCCATTGCCAGTTCATGCTGTTGGCGGCGAGATCGGCGTCCACCAGGGTGTCCCAGAACCACTCGGCGCCTTTTTTCCAGTGTTGCATTCCGTTCTTGGTCAAAAACGAGGCGACGATCATGCGCACCCGGTTGTGCATGTAACCGGTGTGCCACAGTTCGCGCATGCCGGCGTCGACGATGGGATAGCCGGTGCGGCCCTGCTGCCAGGCCTGTAGCAGTTTCTTCGATGTTTTCCATTTGAAGTGATTGAAACGCTCATCGAACGGCTTGTCGGTGGTGCGGGGAAAGTGGAACAGCACGGAATGGGCGAAGTCGCGCCAGATCAGCTCGCGAATGAAACCTTCGCCCTGCCGACGCAGACCCTGGCGATCCAGCTCGGCCAGGATCGCCCGCACGCTGATCTCGCCAAAGTGCAGATGCGGTGACAGGCGGGAGGTGCCTTGCCGCGCGGGGACATCCCGTGCCTGGTGATAATCGGCCAGGTCGTTGCGCAGAAAACGACGCAGTTGCTTCCAGGCCCCGGCTTCACCGGGTTGCCAGTGATCGTAAAAGCCGCTGTCCCATTCAATGCTGGGCAGCAGCGCCAGATCCGCAATTTTTTCGGATTTTATCCGGGTGGAAACGCCGGGCAGTTGTCCGGGGCGGTTGTACGTCAGATTATCCCAGCCCTCGCGCAGATAGCATTTATAAAACGGGGTGAAGACCTTGTAGGGTTGGCCGCTCAGGTTGCGGACCGTGTCCGGTTCGCGCAGCAGGTTGCCCTGGTAGACACTGAAGTTGATGTCGCGTTCTTTGAACTGCCTGTGCAGTAGTTTGTCCTGTTTCAGCCTGGCCGGTTCATAGCCCCGGTTGCAATACACGGCATCGGCGCCGGTTTCGTTAATAAGCTGTTGCAGTACCTGTGTGCTGTCGCCAGAACGAATAATCAAACGGCTTCCGAGTTGTTTGAGTGTCTCCGCCAGCGCGGTGAGGCTGTGATGCAGCCACCAGCGACTCGCTGCACCGGGTGACCAGGCCGTGTTGTCATCGTGTATATATATAGGAATGATCCGCCCGGCATCGGCCAGGGCGGCCTGCAGGGCGGGATTGTCATGCAGGCGCAGATCCTGTCGAAACCAGAGGATCAGGGTAAGGGACATACGAGCAGGCCGGGCTCAGCGCTTGAGCGCCAGGGTCAGTCCGTCACCGATGGGCAGCAGGCTGATATCGACCCGCGAGTCACTGTGTAGCGCGTCATTCAACTCGCGGATTGCCTGCGTGTCCTCGTCGTTGACCTCGGGATCGGCGACATGGCCACTCCACAGGGTGTTATCGATGGCGATGATCCCGCCCTTGCGGATCAATTTGAGACACTGTTCGTAATAGGTGAGGTAGTGGGTCTTGTCAGCATCGATAAAGGCAAAGTCAAAACTGTTGGCATTGCCGGTATCGATCAGTTTTTGCAATGTCTTGTCGGCCGGGGCCAGCAACAGTTCGACTTTTTTGTGGACCCCGGCCTCTTGCCAGTAGCGCCGCGCCATGTCGGTCCATTCGTGGTTGATATCGCAGGCGACCAGGCGGCCATCGCCGGGCAGGGCTTCAGCCATGCACAGGGCGCTGTAGCCGGTGAAAACGCCGATCTCGATGATCTGCCGGGCACCGAGCAATTTAACCAGCAAATTAAGCAGCTGCCCCTGTTCCGGGGAGATCTGCATGCGGGCCATCTCCAGGGTGGCGGTTTCCTCGCGCAGCTGTTTTAACAGCGAGCTCTCGCGCAGGGAGTGGGCCAGCAGGTAATCGTAAACAGTGTCAGTCAGGTTCAGGGTACGGTTTGACATGCGCTGCCTCATCATTGGCCGGGAAGACGCCGTCGGCAAGCCGACGGGATGTTCCATTATGTTAAACTAGCCGCCGGCAAATGCAATTCATCCGGTAAAGGCGGCATACCGCAGTTATGGCCATTCTCTGGGAAAAGACCTGGCAGGGCGCGCACTACCAGGTGCGTGCCGCGGGCCGGACCCGCCGCCTGTATACCGATGGGGTGTTTCACAGCCAGTATCATCCGCAACGTACTCTGGCGGGGGGGATCTGGGATCTGTTGTGGCTGGGGGCATTCTTTCGCCAGCCGCCCCGGTTTCGACGGGTGCTGATGCTGGGCGTCGGCGGCGGAACGGTATTCCACCAGTTACAGCGTTATGCCGATGTCTCTGAAATGGTGGGCGTGGAACTCAATCCGATCCATGTGCAGGTGGCGCAGGATTATTTCGAGATAGGGCGCTGCGGCGCCGAGCTGCACCAGGCGGAAGCGGGACAATGGTTGCAGGATTACCAGGGGCCGAAGTTCGACTTGATTATCGAGGACCTGTTCACCGAGCGGGGAGGGGAACCGGTCAGGGCGATTAAAGCGAATCAAAAATGGTTCGAACTGCTCAATCGTAACCTGAGCCGTGACGGGATATTGGTGATGAATTTTGTCTCGCGCAAGAGCCTGCGCGATTGTGCCTGGTATCAGCAGTCGAAACTGCGCAAGGCATTACCGCAGGGGTACCAGTTTACTCTGCCGGCTTTTGAAAATTATATTGCCTGTTTTTTACGTCAGCCCTCATCCAGCCAGCTGTTGCGCGAACAACTGAACGGGATACCGGCATTGGCACAGGAGATCAGCCGGGGAAATTTCAATTTCACTGTACGGCGTTTACTGGCTGGCCGATAATGCGGCTGGCGAACAATTTCTGAGAAATCTCCGGGCTATGGCAGCGAAAAAGAAAGTCAGCAAAAAGAAGACTGCGGCGAAGAAGAAGACCAAAAAGAAAGCCGTACGCAAGAAAAAAACCGGCAAGCTGGCGCCGCGCAAGGAACAGCGCGGCCTGAAGGCCGAGCAGGTCGTCCTGCCGCTGGACGACAAGGCCGTGGCACCGCTGATCTCCGAGATTCAGGCCGTCGGCGGGGCCGCCATCGGCGCCTACCGCGAGCCCCTCTCCGGCCGGCCGGTGGTCATGGCGGTGCTGCCTTTCAAGGCGGTACAGCCGACGCCGTTTCAGCGGGATCTCTCCCCGACCCACGTCAAACGCCTGGCCGAGAAGATCGAGGAGAGTGGCTCGTTTCTGGATCCGCTGATCGTGGTACGCGGGGACGACGGCAGCCTGTGGACGCCCAATGGCCGCCATCGCCTGGCGGCGGCCAAAATGCTCGGCCTGCGCCAGATCACCGCGCTGGTCTCGCCCGATGAGGAGCTGGCCTTTCGGATCCTGGCCCTGAATACGGAAAAGGCCCATAACCTCAAGGATCGCAGCCTGGAAGTGATCCGCATGGCCCGCAGCCTGGCCGAGAGCAAGCCGCGCGCCAAGGAAGTGGATTACAGCGCCGAGTTCGAGGCGCCGGAGCTGCTGACCCTGGGTATGATCTATTCGCAAAACAAACGCTTCGCCGGCGGCGCCTACAGCCCGATGCTGAAAAAACTGGACCGCTTCAGTGAGCGCACCCTGCGCGTCAGCCTGCGCGAACGGGAGGCGCAGGCGGCGCGGTTGCAGGAGATCGATGTGCAGGTGAAAAAGATTATCGAGAAGTTAAAGGCGCGCGGCTTCAAGTCGCCCTACCTGCGCAATTACGTGGTGGCACGGATCAATCCGGTGCGCTTCCACCGCGCCAAAAAAGGCGATACCACGCCGCCGATGAGTGTGTCGGCAGCGCTGACGCGTATGGCCTCCGCGGCGAAGAAATTCAATCTCGATTCGGTCAAGCCGGGCGAACTGGCACTGGTGGCCGCCATGTCGGGTGGAGAAGGGTAGTGACAAATATCGCTCAGCTGGAACAAACCGACCATATGGTGTGCCGCGCCGGTTGTGGCGCCTGTTGTATTGCGCCGTCTATATCGTCGCCGATCCCCGGCATGCCACAGGGCAAACCGGCTGGCGTACGCTGCATCCAGCTGGACGAGAATCATCTGTGTCGTCTGTTCGGGCTCCCCGAACGACCCGCTGTCTGTGAGCAGTTCAGCGCGACGGCTTCGATCTGCGGTGAGAACTATGCCGATGCCGTATATCAGCTGCAATGGCTCGAGCGACAAACCGGGTGAGGGATTGAATGGCCAGCTGGTTGTTATATTGCCGGGCCGGGTTTGAGAACGAATGTGCCGCCGAAATCCAGGGCGAGGCTTTGCAGCGGGGCATCAGCGGTTACTGCAAGGCCCGGGCGGACAGTGGCTATGTAATGTTTACCAGCCATGATCCCGGTGCCGATCTGTTCGACGTGCTGGCACTCGAAGATCTGATCTTTACCCGCCAGTGGTTTGCCATCTTTGATCTGCTCAATGATCTGCCGCTGGCCGATCGACTGACGCCCATCCTGAAGTTATTGCAGCAACAACCGCATCGTTACGCCGAATTTTTTATCGAAACCCCGGACACCAATACCGGCAAGGAGCTGCAGAAACTCTGCCGCGCCCTGGCCCGTCCGCTGGAATCGCAACTGGAAACGGGTGGGCTTTACCAGAAGGGCGCGGACTATCGATTGCATCTCTGTTTCCTCTCCACCCATGCGGCATATATCGGTTATGCGCCGTTGAATAACAGTTCAATCTGGTTGATGGGCATTCCACGCCTGCGCGCGCCGCGCCAGGCACCGAGCCGTTCGGCCCTGAAGCTCGAAGAGGGCATACTGCGCCTGATGTTCGAGGACGAGCGCGAACAGTTTCTGCGCTCGGGTATGAAGGCGGTGGATCTGGGTGCCGCGCCCGGGGGCTGGAGCTGGCAACTGATACAGCGAAACCTGTTTGTGATGGCAGTGGACAATGGTCCCATGCAGGAGGAGCTGCTGGAATCGGGGCAACTCGAACATGTCCGCGAAGACGGCTTTCGTTACCAGCCCTCAAAGGGCGTCGACTGGATGGTGTGCGATATCGTCGACAAGCCGAAAAGAGTGACCGCCCTGATGGCACGCTGGCTGGTCAACGGCTGGTGCCGGCATACGATCTTCAACCTCAAACTGCCGATGAAAAAACGCTATCAGGAAGTGCAGCAGTGCCTGACGATCCTGCACGACGAACTGGCTCACGCCGGCATCGACGCAACCATCCGCTGCAAGCAGCTATATCACGACCGGGAGGAAGTCACCGTCTGTGTCATCCCCGCTGTCTGAGTCACTTCTTGATGCCGTTGTAAATAACGCGGAGTTCGCGGAGACGCGGAGCCGCAGAGAAAATAATTCTATCTAGGTGTGAAACGCTGTTTTTCTGTAAAGAGTCTTCTTCTCGTCTGGGATTAAAAAAAACTATTTCTCTGCTATTAATTAAAATATCCATTACCCGATCACCCGACGTAGGGTGGAACAAGCGCAGCGGTTCCACCTGAACCGGAAAAACCTGGATCCGTCGCGTTGCTTCTTGATCCAGGCTACTCACTAAATGAGCGGGTGTTCGGACGTTTATTTTAGTAAGAGAATATCAACGACTTTTTATAACCTCCGCGACTCTGCGACTCTGCGACTCTGCGACTCTGCGACTCTGCGCCTCCGCGAACTCCGCGTTAATCAGGAAGATGCTCGACAGGGGGGGTTATTTATCTTCCTCGTCCGAGGGGACCGGCAGGGGTTTCTGGCCGGGGTAGGCGAAGTATTGGCGTGGCGCCGTGTCGGATTTCTGACCGGTGTTGATGTTGAACTTTTTGCGTTTGGGTTTCATCAGGATGATGTCACTTTTGCGGGTGATGTCGATGTCGTGATCGAGCAATACCCGACGATGGCGTTCGCAAACTTCTTCGGATTCGCGGCGCAGCAGTGCCTGAACGTCGCGGCCCCGCAGCCAGTTATAGGCGGTGCGTCGATAGGGGTAGGGAATCTCCATAATCCGGTTAATCAGTTCCTCGACTTCGGTCGGTGAATCGTTCTGTTTTTTACTGCTGCAGAACTGGATGATGTATTGATATGAGCCCTGTTCTTCCAGGGTTTCGATATGCGCAGCGGCCGCCTCGGCGGAATCAAACCGCCGGGCATCCCGCATGGGGACCAGCTGATCGTTCTCCCCGAGAAAGATATCCCGTTTGGCCAGCCGGGTCTGTTCCGAGCTGAGCTGGCGTTCTATCCGCACGACGTAGTACTCATCCATACGGCTGTTGGTCGGCGCTTTACTCATAATCCCAGAATAGCATGGAACGACCGGCATCCGCGTGGGGGCGGGCTTGCCCAAACCGCCACTATCACATACAGTTAGCGGTGTTAATCACTGCCTGTGGCAATACCGGTGTTGAACCAAAAAACTCGATACATATTGCCCGAGCGGCTGGTCTGGCCGGGTTCCCTCAAGTACGCCTTTGCCAGCCTGTTATTCGGGGTGGTCTACTTCCTGCTGGGAGAAGCCGGGCTATCGATCGACACAGGCTATTCCGGGATCACTCCCTTCTGGCCGGCCTCCGGTCTGGCCGTCGTGGTTTTCGTTCTGTACGGCCTACGTATGTGGCCGGGCATCTTCATTGGCGTTCTTCTGCTGACCTATTTTAACGAACTACCGTTGACTGCCGGGTTGCTGGCGGCCTGTGGGCATGTTCTGGAGGCGTCGGCGGCCTGGTATCTCCTGAATCGGTGCCGACTCAGATTGAACTTTCGCCGTGTTCGGGAGGTGTTGCAGTTTGCCGCGATTGCCTTTAGCGCGCCGCTCATTTCCAGTCTGGTCGGCGGCCTGGCCATGGCGGTTTCCAATGTTGTCAGCTGGTCTGATTTCACGTTTATCTGGAGTATGTGGTGGGTGGGCGATGCTATCGGGATTCTGCTGGTGGTACCGTTTGCTCTGACCTGGCGAAATCTGTTTTTCTACTGCCGCGAGGGTACAGACAGTAACCGGCTTGATGCAGATGTCAGCGAGGATTGCCAGTATGTCCTCAGATCCAACCGGCTTGGGCAACTTGCTATCTATGTGCTGTTGCTGATTGTCGTCGCGGTATACAGTTTTTCGGGCCTGAATGAGCAATCAACCGCCAGACTCGGTCTGTTTTATTTGATACTTCCTCTGACAGTATTTATTGCAATCAGTTTTGAACAATTCGGGGCCACTCTGGCCTCGATGCTGATCAGCATCATTCTGCTGTTCTCTTATTACCCCGGATGGGGGCCTTACACATCGTCAGATGTAATACTGAACCTGATGATGATTGTGCTGTTTATTTGCGTTACCGCGATAACAGCGATGGTCGTGGCAGCCCTGTTTACCGAGCGACGTGAATCGGAAAAAGAGCTGCGTGCGTCGCACCGGCGCCTGCAGGATAGTGAATTACGTTTGCGTCAGTTATCCGAGAATATCAACGAAGTCTTCTGGCTGGTGGGTGTCAACGATGACCACATGGTTTATGTGAGCCCTTCCTGTGTTGATGTGTGGGGACGGGTGCCGGAGGCATTTTACGCCGAACCGAATTTATGGCATGAGTCGATTTACAGTGAAGATCAGGCAAGGGTTTTCAGCGAGTATGAGAGCTTCAAACGAGGCGGGAAATTCGAAATCCAGTACCGTATTGTCCGTCCGGACAATACGGTGCGTTGGATTCAGGACAAGGGTTTTCCGGTTTATGATGAGGCAGGAAGAATTTACCGACTGGCCGGTATTGCCGAAGATATTACCGAGAAAAAACAGGCGGACGAGCAAAAGAGCTATCAGGAAGAGGAGCGGGCCCGTTTGTCCCGGTATATTTCGGTGGGCGAACTGGGCAACAGTCTGGCACATGAAATCAACCAGCCATTAACTTCCATTATGTGTTACGCCAAGGGAGGCCTGAATAGGGCCAAAGAAGGTCGGTTAACTGACATGGATGTGCAGGAGGTATTTGGTCGTCTGAGCGATGAAGCGGAGCGTGCTGGAAAAATCATTAATAAGTTACGTGAATTCGTCAATCGCAAGGATATCAAGTTCTCCTCGGTGGATATCAATGAACTGGTGCAGGAGTCTCTGCGTCTGGTGGAAAACAAGATTAAAAGCAGCCAGGTCCGGGTGATTTACGTGCTTGGAAAGTCTCTGCCCCTGATTCTGGTTGACTCGGTCTTGACCCAGCAGGTAATCCTGAACCTGGTGATTAACGCTATCGAGTCAATGGACGAGGTCGAGTCAGAGCGAATACTGACCATCATGACTGAACAACAGGGCGAGTTTGTCAAAGTCTCGTTCCATGATACTGGACCAGGGGTGCCGGAGGATATGCGGGAAAATATTTTCACCCCGCTGGTCACCACCAAAAAGCAGGGCATCGGACTGGGCCTGCCGATTGCCAACAGTATTATTGAAAGCATGGGCGGCGAATTACGTGCCTATCCGGGCAGCGGACCCGGTTATGTCTTCGAGTTCAGTTTGCCAATAAAACAGCGTCATGACAGGAGCGATCATGCGGTATCGAATTGGAACTGACCCGGAGCAGGCCCACCAGCAGGTAGATGGCATGATCGTCGGCTCGGCCGTGTTCGGTTTGTTTACCGGGATTATTTTCGTGGTTGCCGGTATGCGGGCCCGGCAGTTCTGGCTGACTTTCTGGGGCGCCGGGCTGGTGCTGGCCAGCTGTGCCTATCTGCTCTATACGCTGTTTAAATAAAACCCATGTCACGGGATGTTGTTGTATTAATTCACGGTATCTGGATGACCAGTCTGGAGTTGTTGTTACTGGGTCGCCGTCTGCAGGAGTGTGGCTATGAGTGTCGTTATTTTCGCTATCCCAGCTTGCGCCGGACACCACAGCAAAATGCCGCCCGACTGCGGGACTATCTGCAATCTATCCAGGCCGCTCAGGTACATCTGGTGGCACACAGCCTGGGCGGCATCGTACTGGCCCATTTGTTTAAGCAGGGTGCGCCGCCGCAACCCGGCCGGGTCGTTATGCTGGGAACTCCCTTGCAGGGCAGTGTGGTAGCACGACATCTGTCCAAATCTCGTTTTACCCGCTGGCAGCTGGGACGCTCGATACACAACGGACTGCTTGGCGATGCTCCGCAGTGGCATGGCGTACATGAGTCGGCCATGATAGCCGGCAGCCGTCCGAGAGGGATTGGACTGTTGCTGGCGCCGGGCAAGCTGGTCAGGCCGCATGATGGCACGGTAGCCGTGAGCGAAACCCGATCTGCCGGATTGGCGCACCATCTGACACTCCCGCATACTCACCTGAGCATGCTGTTTGCCCGCGATGTGGCGATACAGGTCTGCGCATTTTTGCAACAGGGTCGGTTTAACGATTAAATAAGCGTTCCGAGTACCGAACACTTTTTCAAAAACTGCTTCGCTTCGCTCGCAATGACCGAAAATAGTGGTGTCATTGCGAGTCACAACCTGACGAAGCAATCTCTCCGGATTGGTATTCGGAACGCTTATTTAGATAACCAGGGTGTTCCTCCCCGCCATACGCTTGATATACTGTTTGCCATTATGCAGCACCGCGCAAGTCTGTGCGGTATTCGCCAGAATGAATGTCATAAAATTAATCAGGACTCACAGATCATGTCATTACCCAGACTCAAGTTAATCAGTTTCGCACTCTGTCCCTTTGTTCAACGCTCGGTTATCACGCTGCTGGAAAAAGAAGTGCCCTACGAGATCGAATATATCGATCTCAACAATCCGCCGGCGTGGTTTCACGAGGTTTCGCCGCTGGAGAAAGTGCCTGTCCTGCTGGTGGACGATAAGCCACTGTTCGAATCGATGGCGATTTGTGAGTTTCTGGATGAGATTACCCCCGGCAGCCTGTATCCCGAGGATCCCTTTGCACGTGCCCAGAACCGTGCCTGGATCGAGTTCGGTAATGAGCTTCTTGGCGCGGTCTTTACCTACGCTAACACCCCCGATGAGGCGACTTATAAACAGAATCTGATGACGGTTCGTGATCGTCTCGAAACGCTGGATGAGTTTTTCGAAGGCGGTCCCTATTTCAATGGCGATAACTTTTCACTGATCGACGCGGTCTATGCGCCGGTTTTCCGCATGCTGCGTTGCCTGGAAGGCATGCAAGCACAGGATGTCTATGAAGATGCGCCGCAGATTGCACGCTGGGCGGATACCCTGTTGCAACGTCCGTCCGTCATCAATGCCGTCAAGGAGAGTTATGATGATGATTATCGTCAGCGTATCCAGGGCAACAATTCGGTATTCGCGCAAAAAGCCTGTGTTTAGTCCGGTTTAGAGCGCCGATGCGCATGACGCCGCTGGAAATCGCACTGGACTGGGACAGTCCTCATGCCCACCATCGCGATCGCTATTACTTCGACAGGGTCGATCCGGGGCATGATTCTTTCCCGGCCGATCTGGGCGCACGACTGCAAGATCTGCCGGCCGGCGAAAGCGCACAGATTGATATTCTGTTCGACGACTGGCATGCGCCATACCAGCAAAGTCTGATCAGGACTCTGCCCCGGGAACAGTTCCGACGCCGAAGCAAGCACCCGGTGCCGCCGGTGATACCCCGTACGGGCCGGTTCTACCCGCGTCGTTTTGTCAGCGAAGCGATCGAGGTGGATAGCGGCGCTAACTGGCCGTTGCGTTGCCTGAAGGCCGGCGAACAGGAACTGCGCATCGATCTTAATCATCCACTGGCAGGCCGGCGTCTGCAGCTGCAGGCGACCCTGTTGGAGGAGCCGCAGCCTGGCAGTGACCAGGGCGAAACACCCGGGGATATCCTGGTGGCCTGTACCGCCAACGGCCCGGGTATGCAGGCCAGCCTGCCGGATGTCGATACCGATTTTTTCACCGAAGAGGCCTTTCGACGAATTGATGAGGCCGAGGACAGTGAATTCTATACCAGCCCCCGTCTGGTACAGCACCTGGATGCCACCTGCCGCGGACACATCCAGGATCTCTACGCCCGTTTTCTGCAGCCGGGCATGCGGGTACTGGATTTGATGTCGAGCTGGGTCTCCCATCTGCCGGCGCAGCCCGATGATCTTGTCGTCCACGGACTGGGTATGAATGCCGGGGAAATGCAGGCCAATGCACGACTGCATGACTATAGCGTGCAGGATTTGAATCGGGACAGTCGCCTGCCACTTGATGAAGCGTCTTTCGATGCGGTGATCTGTACCGCCTCGATCGAATACCTGACCTCGCCCCGGTCAGTCATAGGCGAAGTCGCGCGGGTATTGAAACCCGGTGCCCCGCTGGTGATCACCTTCTCCGATCGCTGGTTTCCCACCAAGGCGATTCAATTATGGACCGATCTGCATGATTTCGAACGCATGCAACTGGTCAGCGATTACCTGCGCTTCAGCGGGCAGTTCGGACAACTGGCGTCCGAATCCCTGCGCGGCTGGCCCCGGCCGGCCGATGACCCCTATACCGGGCAGCTGGATTATTCAGACCCGGTGTTTGCGGTCTGGGGTCAAAAAAAGTTCTGAGTCCTGAAGGGAAAGTTGGCAGTCATCAGATAGCAGTTGACAGCAAAAACCCGGTTTAGAATTTCTGCCAACTGCCAACTGCCAACTGCCAACTGCCAACTGCCAACTGCCAACTGCCAACTGTCTTTTTTTTGTCATCGGAGTTTCGCCGCTTTGTAACACTGGCTCTCTAGGCTTGGTAAAAACCAGCAGAGGCCAGGATGATGAATTCAGTCCACCAACTCCGTCCCCTCCGGTACCGCAGTGTCTGGTTGTCCGATATCCATCTGGGCTATCGTGGCTGCAAGGCCGAGTATCTGATTGATTTTCTCGATTCCGTGCAGTGTGAGTACCTGTTTCTCGTCGGGGATATTTTCGACCTGTGGTACATGCGTCGGAGAGGGCTTTACTGGCCGCAAAGTCATAATGATGTTATACGCAAGATACTGGGCAAGGCCAAACACGGCACCAAAGTAGTCTATATCCCCGGTAACCACGATGAGGACTTTCGGGAGCTGGATGGGATGGTGTTTGGGAATATTTCCATTCATAACCGCTACATCCATGAAACTGCTGATAACAAGCGCCTCCTGATGTTGCACGGGGATGAATTCGACAACGCTATCCGTTGCAGCAAGCTGGTTTCCTATCTGGGCGAGCGGGCCTATGATGTCCTGCTGTATACCAATCGCTGTCTGAATGCCGTTCGCCGTCGGCTGGGCTTTCCGTACTGGTCCATTTCCACGTATCTCAAAAGCAAAGTCAAAAACGCCGTTAACGTGATTCATGATTTCGAGCAGGCCGTCGCCCATGAGGCCCGACGCGCCGGGGTAGATGGTCTGGTTTGCGGTCACATTCATCATGCCGAGATTCGCCAGATCGGGGATGTCCTGTACTGCAATGACGGCGACTGGGTGGAAAACTGCACAGCGATGGTCGAGCACCGTGACGGCATGCTGGAGATACTGCACTGGTCCGATGTGGTCAAACCTCTCAAGCAACATCCTGTCACGGATGCGGACAAGAAGATCGCATGAGAATTGCCATCGCCACCGACGCCTGGACGCCGCAAACCAATGGTGTGGTAACGACACTGAATACGACCCGGCGGATACTGGAACAATCGGGTCATGACGTGCGTATGATTACCCCTGAGCCCTTCAGGACCGTGCCATTGCCGACCTATCCGGATATCCGGCTGGCGCTGTTTCCCTATCGCCGGATTGCCGCGGATCTGGATGCGTTCGCCCCCGAAGCGATTCATATTGCGACCGAAGGACCGGTGGGAATGGCGGTACGGCGTTATTGCCGGCGGCGTAAACTCAAATTTACCACCTCTTATCACACCCAGTTTCCCGAGTATTTGCGTCTGCGGGCGCCGATTCCGTTGCGACTCAGCTATGCCTTTTTCAAGTGGTTTCATGGTCCGGCCGAACGCACCCTGGTGCCGACCCCCTCCATGCAGGAGCGCTTGCTGGGGCACGGCTTCACGCATGTCGAGGTGTGGGGACGTGGCGTGGACGTTAATCGGTTTCGACCCTATGGCAAGGAGGCCCTGTCGGCCAGACGACCGATTTTTGTCTATGTCGGCCGGGTGGCCGTGGAAAAGAATATCGAGGCGTTCCTGTCGCTGGATCTGCCGGGGACACAATATGTCGTGGGCGATGGGCCGGATAGGGCGATGCTGGAGGAAAAACATCCGGAGGTTATTTTTACCGGCTTTCGTTACGGCGAGGAGCTGGCGCGAACCATTGCCGCCTGCGACGTGTTTGTCTTCCCCAGTCTGACTGATACATTTGGTCTGGTAATGCTCGAAGCGATGGCCTGCGGTGTACCGGTGGCGGCCTACCCGGTGACCGGACCGAAGGATGTGGTGATCGACGGGGTCACCGGTTGTCTGGACGAGGATCTGGGGCGGGCCGCCCGCCGGGCACTGGACATCAATCCGCAAAACCCCCGCGATTACAGTTTGTCCCATTCCTGGCATCAGGCCACTGACCAATTTTATGCCAACCTGGCGCCCAATACCGACACAGAGCCGGCGGCGGAAAAGGTGGCCTCCGGGCTGAAGTGAACTTTAATACTTCGGTTATTTTCAGGAGGTCGAACGTTCGGCTGGCGGATAATTGGCCGCTTGCGTGGCAAAGGTGTCGATCGTATGCCGGTACAGATCCGCCAGGGAGTGCGCAAGGGCGCTGTGGGACCATTCGTGCACGTAGTCCTGACCTTCGCGACTCATGCGTCGTTGCAGTTCGGGCAACTCCAGAACCTGTTGTACCGTGGTGGCGAATTGATCCACCTCTTCGTCGACGACCAGGGCGCCACGCTGGGGCAGCAGAATATCCCGCGTACCCAGTTCAGCAGTCGATACCACCGGCACACCACAGGCCATCGCTTCGAGCAGGACCAGCCCCTGGGTTTCGGTGCGCGAGGAGAAGACGAATACATTACCGGCCCGATAACAGTCGAGCAGGGTACTGTTGCGATCCAGGTAGCCGACAAAGCGGATATTATCCCGGGTACCCAGTTTGTCGCTCAATTGCTTCAGGTGTTCAAGCGCGGGGCCTTCACCGGCAATGACAAACAGGGTCTGTGGTAACTGTTGCAATACCTGGTGGTGTACGTGCAGCAGAAAGTCGATATTTTTCTCGTGGCCGATGCGCCCGAGGTGCACCATCACCGGCCGGTCCGGTTCGATATGATGACGCTTGCGAAAGGCGTGTCCGTCGCCGCGTGAGAAACGTTCGGGATCGATGCCGGTGGGCAAAATCCGGGTTGGCAGCTGTATATGATAGTCCCGAATGACCTTGAGCATGGCGCTGGAAGGCACGATCAATCCCTGCAGATTGTGGCACTGTCGGCGGGTTATAAAGCGGATCAGGGGACGAAATACCCGGCGGGGAATAAACGGCACATAGTTATGCATGTATTCCTCAAAATGGGTGTGATAGGTCTCGATACAGGGGATACCCAGCCGCCGGGCCATGCGTTTGCCACTGAGATGGGCGGAAAACGGCGTCTGGATATGGATCAAATCAATCGGCTTTTCCCGATGCAGGCGGGCAATTTCCCGATCCACGGCGGAAACAGACATGATGCGGTCTTCGGGATCAAACGGTACCGGGCGAGCCTTGATGCGTGAAATACCCTCCTCGGCCGAATCCTCCGCGCTGTAACGCGGTGCAATCAGCTGGATGTCGTGCCCCAGTGCCTGCAGACTGTCACGAAAAGTCTGTATGGAAGTGGAAACACCGTTGATGCGGGGAAAATAAACATCGGAAACCATCACTATCCGCATACTACCGTCCGATTAGCCGCTTATTGTGAATGAGAGCAGGGCAATGCCGCCGCCGAGCAGGGCACCGCATAACACATCGGTCGGGTAGTGCAGGGCAAGTACCACCCGTGACAGGGCCACCAGCACGGTAAACGGCAGCAGGAGGATGGCCAGCTCGGGGTAATAATGCAGTGCCACCAGGGTAAAGGAGACTGCATGCATGGTGTGTCCGGACGGGAAGCTGTATTGATCCAGCGGGGCGGTTCCCAGCAAAAGCTCCTCTTTTACTACACAGGGCCGGGGCCGTTCCGTGACGGATTTAATGGCCTTGTACAGGCCCAGTGCCAGCGCACCGACGATGGCCATATGCAGCGACGCGCCCAGTGCCTCGCGGCCATAGATCAACGGTAACAGCGCAATCAGCGTGTACCAGAAAATCCCGTCACCCAGCCGGCTGATCAAGGCAAACAGCGATTTGATGACCCGGACATGGCTGGCACGGTTGATCTGGCTGCACAGGGCCAGTTCAATAGCCACCATGCGTTTGATAAACAGACTGTGGCGTATGGCATTCATGGTCAGGACACTCTTTATATGATCCTGCCACTAAGGATGGGGCAGTCAGATGACAAATGCCTGACAGCCTGATGAACGTTTTATGACCATGGTGGACCGGCGAAAACTGTGTCATTGGAGGGCTTGGCCGGACCGGATATTTGTTAGTTCTGAAGGGAAAGTCGGCAGTCGCAGTTTGCAGTTGGCAGAGGGGAATTTGACGTCGTAAATCATAAGTCGTAAGTCGTTAACAGCTTTCTTGACGGCGATTGCGCACGGGGCAGAATTTTGCCAACTGCCAACTGCCAACTGCCAACTGCCAACTGCCAACTGCCAACTGCCAA
>NZ_JAVLAZ010000056.1:0-15670 GCF_031581315.1 Thiohalophilus sp. | reverse complement strand
TCGATATTGGTTACACGATCATCATTATCCACGAGAGGATAATATTGCTCCTTGAGGCTGAATACATAATCATCTTCTGTGCAACGACCATCCTGGTTATATTGACGGCATGTATTTCTCTCGTCGGTCACAATTTTTATAAAGTTATTCACCTGCGGGATCAGAGTGCCCGGTTTGCGGATAAAATCTGAAGCCGAGGTGATTTCAAACCATTTGTCTCCACTAATCGCATAACATATCGGCACTACCAAACCCAGGCTAAGAATCCGGGCTACTGGCGATCCGCAATGGTTTGCTGCTGAAATGCCACTGAAAGGTGACGAGATGGTTATCAAGCGAAGTTGCGCATCAGTATTGATTTGATTGTCTCTTTCGCGAACCAGCGCTTTACGAGTAATCAGTCCACCCTGGCTATGCCCGATGACTGTAAACTGCTTGTTGTCCATAGCTTTGCTGAGTTGCTGCAAACTGTGAATCATTTCGGCAGCGCTGTGGTTCAGGCTGTCACGGTCGTCATACGTAAAACAGGCAGTTTGCTGGCCGTGAAACGCAAACACTTCAGACAGGGCCCGAAATCTACCCGACGAGGAAAAGCAGCCATGCGCGAGAATGATGGTGGGGCTTTGTGAATCAAGGTGTAACGTGCGGTCCGGGTTGTCGGTACAGGGCCCGAGTCCCTTGATGTTGACACTGATATTCGGCGTTGGCAGATTTCCGTCGTCGATATCCCATAGCGCCGGATCGGACGGGTTGGGCGTCATGCAGCCTGTTGTTAGCAACATTGCCGCAAGTAAAACAAGCGCAGTACGATACATTGAGATATACCTGACAAACGATAAAAAAATATCCTGCTTCAACAGGATTATAGAGAATTCAACGTAATGTGTACCGGCGTTATTTCCTGGATTCGGCACACAAATCCAGCGACTGTTAGTTGGTTACCCGGGAAGGGACCGGTGTGCTGGTCGACCACAATAAGTACTTAAGTAGCCGACATTAATAATCAATAACTTGGCGTCGTTCTTCCACAATAACCGCTAAAAATACCCATAATATTAAAACGTAAAAAGATGGTTGTATTTTATCCACAACAAGTACTAAAGATGTCGTACAAAAACTGACATACCGTCTGTCAGGGAAAATCCAGGCAGATGGTCGATGGCCTCCCTATCGATTTATTGCGCCTTCACCTGTTGTCCGTACTGATTGACCCCTGGTGTAACGGTAAAGATATCTGGAATCTTGTGAGCCCATTATACGAGGTAACATCAACTTTTCCACCATGCGCCGTGACGATCGATTTGACGATAGCAAGACCCAGCCCGGCACCATCAACGCCTTGTTGCCGGGAGAAATCGATACGATAGAAGCGGTCGAACAATTTTGAGAGATGTTCCGGCGGGATAGTCTGACCAGGGTTTTCGACAGCAATAGTGACCCGACTGTTTTCAGTACTGATTGTCACACGTACAATTCCACCGGCGGGTGTATGACGGATGGCATTGGAGATGAGATTACCGAATGCCCGGCGCAGCATGGCCTGGTGGCCCAGGACGGCAGCCGCACCTGTTCGTTCAAGTGCAATGCCGCATTCCTCGGCCCAACCGCCATAATAATCGAACAGCTTATCCACTTCCTCATCAAGATTTACGGGCCCGACGTCGATTTGCTTACGATTGTCGGTTTGGGCCAGAAACAACATATCATTGACCATCTGCGCTAATCGATCGTATTCCTCTACGTTTGAATAGAGGATGTCCTGGTATTCATTTATGGTGCGTGCACGTGAAAGAGCCACCTGCGTCTGGGTCATCAGGTTGGTTATGGGTGTACGAAGTTCATGAGCGATATCGGCATTAAAATCCGCAAGGAGCTGGAATGCCTCGTCCATGCGTTGCAACATCTCGTTGAACGAGGTTACGAGATCGACAAGTTCATATGGCACGCCTTCATAGGGCAAGCGAGTATCCAGATCCCTCGCGCTGATACGACGAATTCGGGAGATGATTTCATGAAGTGGCGCGTGTCCTCGTCGGACGGCGACCCATCCCATGATGCTCATAACAATCACACTTCCGGCAATCATAAGCCACAGATTGCGGCGAAACGTGTTCAGAAAGTGGAGGTGTTCATCGAAAGGAACTGCAGCAACAATACGAAAAGGCCCTCTGTTATCGGGCCCGATTTCGTTGAATGTACGAACTAATACGGTGTAAGACGAGCCATCGTAGTTCCATCGACGTTCCAGGTCATCTTCCAACTGACTTTGATGCGGGATTTTGATGGTGGAGAGATCCGGCTCGGAGCTGATATAGAGAGTCCTATCATCCCGTGTGGTGACAAACAGCGAGGCGTCGTGATGTCCTACCAGGATATCATCGAAGCGTTGTTCAAGCGTCGCTGAATACTTATCGCTTTTAGCGGTTGCCAGTGCATTCTGTACGGCATCGACAATAACCCTGAGTTCATCCGTGTCCTGCGAGAAAAAATGGTTTTCCATCGATTTATTGATCACCAGGCCGAACACTGATAATACAATAGTAGCGGCGATGGTAAACAGCAGCGTAAGACGAAGTGCGAGAGACAGAGGGCGTCGTAAAAATCGCATTAGAGTCAACTGTCAACCGTGCTGTCCAGCATGTACCCCATCCCACGTACAGTATGAATAAGTCGCGGCTCGAAATCGTCATCGATCTTGGCGCGCAGCCGACGGATGGCAACATCGATAACATTCGTGTCGCTATCAAAGTTCATATCCCACACCTGCGATGCAATCAACGAGCGCGGTAATACTTCATCGCAGTGTCGCAACATCAATTCCAATAAGGCGAACTCCTTTGCGGTGAGCTGTATTTTCTTTCCTGATCGGGTGACGCGCCGGCGCATCAGGTCAAGCTCGAGGTCCGCGACCGTCAACGTCGTTTCTGTGGCATTTGCGTTACCACGGCGGAGCAGGGTCCGCACCCGTGCCAGCAGTTCGGCAAAGGCAAACGGCTTGACCAGGTAGTCGTCGGCACCAAGCTCCAGACCCTTGACCCGGTCTTCGATGCTGTCTCGCGCGGTAAGAAAGAGCACCGGGACCTTGTTATCCGCCTCGCGCAGGGATTGAAGTATTCGCCATCCGTCAATATCGGGCAGCAGAACATCCAGGATGATGAGATCGTGCTTTTCCGTCATGGCAAGGTGATGACCATCGAGCCCGTTTCTGGCCAGGTCGACCACATAGCCCGCTTCGGTGAGTCCCTGGCGCAGGTATTCACTGATCTTGGATTCATCCTCGACGATCAGGATTTTCATGCTTGGTCCTCTCTATTCAGGCATAAACGGATAATTTCGTGAAGCCTCATGCCGACTCGAATGTTCTTCCTATTCAAACTCAGGCTACTTTCTATCGGCTGACCAAAAAATGACATAACCATTACAACATTGTAATCAATGGGTCACTTCCGGGACAGGGTAACCTCGTTATTTTTCACAAGTAAAGCAGGGCGTGGCCTGCTGGGGATATCCGAAATCAGTAAATCAGGAGTTATAACCGGGGGAAGACTCGGATAAAGCGAGGTGTCCAGTCTCACAGCGTGTTGCCCGATCCGATTAATTTCGCCGGCAGTCTACGCATCGCCCCTCCATCAACGACCCTATTCCGGCAGCGAGTCTTCGCTGGCATGAAGTATCTGGCTCAGGCCGCAGCTGAAGACACCGCTGAGACACGATGTCTCGCTGGTGTCCGTTTCTGGTTATGACTGAATAATACAACGAGGAGATCCTGTTCGATGAGAACAATAATTCAAGTGTTGATGCTGGGTGCTCTGCCCGGGTTGGTAATAGCAAGTGGCAAGCATGCCGGTGGTCATCAGGAGCATGGCTCGCATGCCATGTCGCATATGGATGACCAGACCCACGAAGTCGCCGCCGGCCGCCCAGGTAATCCGGTCAGGGTCGACCGTACCATTACCGTGTTGATGAATGACACCATGCGGTTTGAGCCGGCGTCAATGTCATTCAAGGCGGGTGAAACAATCCGTTTCGAGGTGATGAATACGGGAAAAATTACTCACGAAATGGTGATCGGTACCCTGGATGAACTCAAGGAACATGCGGACATGATGGAAAAAATGCCAGGGATGGCGCATACGGAACCGAACATGATATCGCTGGCCCCGGGCGAGCAGGGCGATCTGGTCTGGAAGTTCGATAACACCGGGACATTTGATTTCGCCTGCCTGATACCCGGCCACCTGGAAGCAGGAATGAGCGGCAGAATCAAGATCGAGTGAAAAATGACGATCCGGTCAATAAACAATCAACCCACCAGCTGCGGAGAAACACTATGTGTACCACACGCGGGATTCCAAAAAGTACGAAGCTTGGCCTGATCATTGGCGCATGTCTGCTGTCTGCACCGGTACTGGCCAGTGAACTCGATGCGTTGAAACAACAGGTCGAAGATCTCCAAACCAGGATAAAGGAAGTTGCCAGCAAGCAATCGGAGTGGAAGCAGGCAACTTCCGTGGTCCATCTCGCCGGCTATGGTGCGGTCAGCTATATAGACTCAGAAGACTCCACAGGAAGTTTTAACCAGGTCCAGTTCGCACCGATTTTTCACTACCAGTACGAGGACTTGATGATGCTGGAGTCCGAGCTGGAGATCACGGTAGGACCCGAAGGCGAAACCGAGACGGAGTTGGAATACCTGACTCTGGACCTGTTTCTCAACGACTATGCTGTTCTCGTGGCGGGCAAGTTCCTCAGTCCCGTAGGCCAGTTCCGCCAGAATCTACATCCTTCCTGGATCAACAAACTGCCTTCGGCGCCGCCGGGCTTCGGGCACGGGGGCGCGGCCCCGGTCTCCGACACGGGTTTGCAGATACGGGGTGGTCTCCCAATGGGGGGGATGCGCGGTAACTATGCCCTGTATATCGCAAACGGGCCTGAACTGGAACTGGATGGCGGAGAGGTCCATGAGATTCTGGCCGAAGGTCGGACCCGGGATATCGATGGTGACAAAAGCGTGGGTGGCCGGTTTGGGTTATTGCCGGTTCCGGGCCTGGAGGTGGCTCTCTCTTTTGTCACCGGGAAGGCGCAGGACCAGACCGAAGTACAGCCACCCCAGGATTATGACGTGATCGGCGCCGACTTTGCCTGGCAATGGCGCGATCTGGAACTGCGGGGCGAATACCTGCGTGCAGAGGTGGCGGAGCTGCCTTCAGTAGAGGGTGGAGAATGGCAGACCTGGTATACCCAGGCGTCATACAAGTTTTTGCCGGGCAACTTCGAAGGCGTGATCCGCTACACCGACTTCGATTCGCCGCACGCCGACGATGATCAGAAACAGTGGGCACTGGGCATCAACTATCTGTTTGCCGCCAATGTCATCGCCAAGCTGGCTTATGAGAGTAACGACGGGCAGACAGGTTCAGCGACTGACGATAACCGCATCCTGGCGCAAATAGCTTACGGATTTTAAGGAGATAATACGATGAGTTATTCAATCGGACCGATATTGGCACCAGTGCTTCTTGCAGGGGTCTTGAGCCTGACAATGATACAGGGCGGTGTCGTGAGCGCGGCAGAAAATGAACCCAAAGCCGGTGACATTACCCGCGGCGCGCAAAGCTGGGCGGAAAACTGCATGCGTTGCCACAATATGCGTGATCCCCGGGAGTTTCGTGATGATTTATGGAAGCCCATCGTGACGCATATGCGGGTGCGGGCGGGGCTAACCGGACAGGAAGCGCGCGATATCCTGGCGTTCATCCAGAACAGCAACTAGAGTGAGATGTAGCAGCTCAACGCACGCCCGGTACGGTACCGGATACCGGAACATAAGCCGGAACAACACCTCCTGATAAAACTGCGACGGTTAAATTACATTATTGTAATGATCTTGTCACCTTCAAGACAGGGAGGGGCCGCTATGGTCGATTGGAAAATCAACTTGCGTGGCCCGGTTATTGTCAGTCGGGCATCAGGAGACAGTCATGAAAGTGCAAATCATCGCCACTCATCAGTGCACTCATCGGGTTAATCTGGAAAACGAACTGAGTCATCTGGGGGTGCCGTATGAAGTTTTGTATGTCGAGGACAACCCTGATCTGGTTGCCCGCCATCAGATCCGTCATTCCCCCAATCTGCTGGTCGACGATCAGATCGTTTGTCGCGAGCAACCTACCGAGAGTCAGCTGCGTGAACTGTTGAAAATCTCGAATTGAATGCAAATTAAACTGCTTCGGGAGATAGCAATGATTCACTCCCTCTCTCGTGCCTTAACGATGTTGTTCATCCTGCTTGGTGGGGCGGCAACAGCCTTCGCCTCGCCGACGGTCTATATTCCGCTGGGCTCGGCCAACCAGGTCATCGCCGTGGACGCCAAAACACACCGCATCACCGCGAAGTATGCGAATGTCACCAACCCCCACGGATTGGTGGCCACGCCGGACGGTGAATACCTGGTTGCCGGCAGTCTGGCGGAAAGCGCGCAATCGCCCGACACTGGCCCCGATGAACCTACCAGCAAGCTCTATCTGATTCACCCGGCGCACGGCCATGTCATGCAGACCATCCCCGTGGCAGGGTGGAGCCACCATCAGGCGATCACCCCGGACGGCCGCTATGTCATCTCCACCCATGCCACCCGCGGGGATGTCAGCGTGCTGGACATGACCACCAACCAGATTGTGCGCCGCATCCCGACCGGACCCGCGCCGAACTACACTCTGATCACCCGTGACGGCCGGCGCGCCTATGTCAGTAACAGCGGCGATGGGACCATTACCGAAATCGATTTGAACAGCTGGAAGCCATTGCGCACCCTGGAAGGTGGGGCCTCGCCGGAGCATATGGTCTTCTCCACTGACGAGCAGACCTTTTATGTCACCAATCCCCGTATCGGCAAGGTTGCCGCCATCTCGGTCGCAAGTGGCAAGCTTGTGCGAACTTATGAGATAGGCCCTGACACTCACGGGCTGGATATTGGTGATGACGGTAAAACCCTGTTTGTCACCAGCAAGAAGGCCGCAACCCTGTCGGCGGTGAACACTGAAAGCGGTGAAATTCGTTCCGTTTCGCTGGAACCGGCGCCCTATCATCTGAACACCATCCCGGACACGGGCACCCTCTATGTCTCCAGTCGCGGCAAACCGGTAATCTGGGTGATCGATCAACAGTCGTTGAAAGTGATCAAAACAATCGATTTGCCGGGTGGCGAAGGCCATCAGATGGCGATTGTCAAATAAACGGCATTGCTGCTAATCAAACAAACACTGCTTCCAGGGAGTTAATTATGATGGATGGAGGAATTGGGTTTACGCACGGCGCAGGGGGCATATTCGGATTGCTGTTCTGGATAATCCTGATTGTCCTGATCGTTGTGGCGGTACGCTGGCTCATGAACGCCAACGGTAACCAAAGCGGGCGGAGTAACAGTGCGCTGGATATACTCGACCAGCGTTATGCTCGTGGCGAGATCGATCAGCAAGAATATGAACAAAAACGGCGTGAAATCAGCCAAAAGGACAACTGATGGAGCACCATGATCACGACCAGGCCGGTCACCAGTCCGGTCATCGGCATGACCATTCACATCACAATAATCATGGCGGCCACGATCACGAGGCGATGGTGGAGGATTTCCGTCGGCGTTTCTGGATTTCAATAATCCTGACGATTCCCATCCTCGGCCTGTCGCCGATGATTCAGAGTTTTCTGGGCCTGCGGGAGACGCTGGCCTTCACCGGCGACAGTTATCTTCTGTTTATCTTGTCCAGTGGCGTGTTTTTCTATGGCGGCTGGCCCTTTTTAACCGGTGCCATCTCGGAAATCGGCAAGCGCGCCCCCGGCATGATGACACTGATCGGGCTGGCCGTTACCGTAGCCTATCTTTATTCCTCTGCGGTGGTGTTCGGCCTGTCTGGCAAGGTGTTTTTCTGGGAGCTGGCCACCCTGATCGACGTCATGCTGCTGGGCCACTGGATCGAAATGAAATCGGTAATGGGCGCTTCGGGCGCGCTCGAGGCGCTGGTCAAACTCATGCCAACCGAAGCCCACCGGGTGACTGCCAGCGGTGATCTGGAGGACATTTCGGTGAAGGAACTGCAACAGGGCGATCATGTCCGGGTCAAGCCGGGGGAAAAGGTCCCCACCGACGGCGTGATCATCGACGGACGCAGCAGTCTCAACGAGGCGATGTTGACCGGCGAGTCCAAACCGGTCAGCCGGGGCGAGGGCGAGGAAGTGATTGGCGGCGCCGTCAATGGCGAGGGTGCCATTACCATCGAGATCCGCAAGACCGGGGAGGAGACCTACCTCTCGCAGGTGATCGAGATGGTTCGACAGGCCCAGGGGTCGCGTTCACGAACGCAGGATCTGGCCAACCGTGCCGCACAATGGCTGACCTATATCGCCCTGTCGGTCGGCATCCTGACATTGTTAATCTGGTTAGCCTTCGGGCAGGATTTTGAGTTCTCACTGGAGCGCATGGTGACGGTGATGGTTATTACCTGCCCGCATGCACTGGGGCTGGCCGTGCCGTTGGTGGTGGCGGTGAGCACCAGCATGGCCGCCGGTCATGGTTTATTGATTCGGGATCGAGCCAGCTTTGAGCGTGCGCGGGAACTGGATGCGATTGTCTTCGACAAGACCGGCACCCTCACCGAAGGCCGCTTCGGCGTGACCGATATCATCCCCCTGGCCGACATTAGCGACAAAGAGATCCTGCGGCTGGCTGCCGCGCTGGAGACCCATTCCGAACATCCCATCGCCCGTGGCGTAGTGGCCTCGGCACAGGAACAGGATCTGATGGATGCCCGGGCCAGTGATGTTCAGAACATCACAGGTCAAGGTATCAAGGCCGAGGTTGATGGAAAGGAAACTCTGATCGTCAGTTCCGGCTACCTGAAAGCCAACCACTTCCAGTTTGATGACTCCCCGGTTCGCCAGGTGACGGAGCAGGGCAAGACCGTGGTTTATCTTGTTGTCGATGGTGAGGTGACGGGTGCTCTGGCGCTGGCCGATATCGTGCGCAAGGAATCCCATGCCGCGATCAAGCGGCTCAAGGCACTGGGTATACAGTGCATGATGCTGACCGGCGATGGCGAGGCTGTAGCACGTGCGGTCGCGCAGGAACTGCAACTGGATGATTATTTTTCCGAAGTGCTGCCGCACGAGAAGGCCGACAAAATTCGTGAAGTCCGTGCGCGTGGTCTACGGGTTGCCATGGTGGGTGACGGCGTCAATGACGCACCCGCGCTGGCGGAATCGGATCTGGGCATTGCCATTGGCGCCGGGACCGATGTCGCTATCGAGTCGGCGGATGTGGTGTTGGTGCGCAGCGATCCCCGTGATGTTGCGGCTATCATGGCGCTCTCCCGTGCCACCTACAACAAAATGATCCAGAACCTGCTTTGGGCGACAGGTTATAACGTGGTCGCCATACCACTGGCCGCCGGTGTTGCTTATAGCGCGGGGGTAGTGTTATCACCCGCCATGGGCGCGGCACTGATGTCACTGAGCACCGTCATCGTGGCCATCAACGCCAGGCTGCTGGGGCGTCAACAAATCGAGGAATGAATTTGCGAACACCATGGTAGTTCACTCAGATGCATTTTGACTTAACTGTTCAAATCGTCACCTGATAACCAGAAAGGAGAGAAACGTGAGAAGACAAAACCTTTGGCATAACTATCTGATTTATAGCATAGCAGTGCTTGCGCTGCTTTTTTCGACGGCACATGCCTCCGGACCCAGCAACCAGAAATCAGTGCAGGGTGTTTCGATCTATCTCGGGGTTGTTCCGGCTTCCGTCGTCATTGACCATGATCCGGAACACCCGGAGAGAAAGATGCATGGCGGTACACCGCGAGATAGCCATTATGAGCATGTCATGGTAGCCCTGTTCGATGAACAGAGTGGAAAACGCATCACAGAGGCCGAAGTAACCGCGAAAGTCTCCCGTCCCGGCCTTCAGCCGATACGAAAAAAGCTGGAACCGATGGCTATATCCGGGGCAATGACATTCGGCAACTACTTCAAGATGGCCGAAGACGGTACCTATCGTGTCGAGGTGAAAATTAGTCACCCTGGAAAAACTGGTGCTGTTAAGGCGGTTTTTGAACATGAACATAAATATCGGCACTAACCCGTTAAATGACTCGAGATGAGCGCCCGACCGTCCTGCACGAACCCGAGGCAGCTAGTCAGCGGTATTGTGACGACAATGGAATGATCGTTTATATGCAAGGTAAGCGCCGGCGATATATGAGTAGACAGAAATCAAAGCGGAGGAAGTCTTTATGAAGATACAAAACAGGATTGGCGCGCTGTTGATTGTCGTGCTGACATCGACCTGGACAGTGTCAGTAGCACAGGAGGGTCGCATTGAAATGCCGCCCAAATTTTCGTTGAATGAAGAACCGGAGAAAGTTCTGTCGATGTATCCGCTGAGCGATATTGACAAGAATACAGCTTTCGCGCATCACGGTAAGGCAGATAATGAGCTAACGCTCCCCAACGGAAAAGAGGGTTGGCTGTATGATGTCGGGAAAAAGGAATGGCATAGGACTTACACGCTCGTCTTTGGTAGTGATGGTGTCGTGATTGATGTTCTATATTACGATCACGGACATTTTTCGAAGCATGGGTTGACAGCGCTGCAAGTACAGACGAACCAGATCCGTACCAAGAGTCCGGCCCTCGGGCCGGGGCCAGGAGGTAAGCAGTAAACATGTATCACGACGGTTAGCTTCTCCCTGAGAGAGAAGCTTGTCATGTAGTAGAAGCGCAACAATTGCAACAGGAGGAAGTGATTATGAAGTCTAAAACATTAGTATTCGGTATTCTCATGGTAACCAGCATGGCGGCCTCGGCTGCGCAGCATGGTGGGGGCATGATGAATATGCAGGAACGTATGCAGAATATGGACCGTATGATGGAACAGGCCCGCAAGACCGGGGACCAGGATAAGCATATGAAACTCATGCAACAGCATATGAAGGAGATGCGTGAGAGCATGGGGCAAATGAACGAAATGATGGGAGGACGCCAGCAGATGATGGAGCAGATGGGTGGCGGCATGATGATGGGCAAGGAAGGCCAGCGTGGCATGATGGGCGGCGGCATGATGGGCAAGCGCGGCGATGATGCCGGCCAGAAGATGTCGCCCGAAATGATGCAACAACGTATGGGCAATATGCAGCAACGTATGGATATGATGCAAATGATGATGGATCAAATGATGGAGCATCAACAGGAATACGAAAGGATGCGCAACCAGTAAGGGCTGCAATGGGGAGGGCTGTTGATGACAGCGCTCCCCCGGCTTTTTGGCCAGCAGTCACAACGGAGAAGTATAGTGATGGCGGCTGGTCTATATGCAGCGTGCACCTTGTATGATTTCACGTGAACCATCTGATAAAATAAGAGTCAAAATTTAATGGATGCTGACCCAAGCTCAAACTTATGAACCGTAACTTGCTGAAAAGTCTGGTTTTTATGCTGTTTCTGGGGATGCTCCCGGTACAGGCAACAGCAGCGGTTGATGCAGGGCTTCAATCCGTGGAGCCCATGATCGAGCAACTTGTTGCTGTAGGCGAAAACACGCATCCGGTGAATCGCGTTGAGCTATCCGCCAAGGCGGTTTGTTGCGCATCCGACTCGAAATCTGGCTGTAATCATTGTTCTGATAATAGCTGCGACAGTAGCGGGTCCTGTGGCTCCTGCTCGCACTGCATCTCAGCATTACTGGCGATGATGAGCCAGTCATCTGAATCTGAACCTTCCTATATGCCATTACCGTTCAACTTCTTCCAGACGGCCTATCAGGCCACCGAACCCCGGCCGCCTCAAACCTGATCTATCTGTGTTGTGTACCCATTCGGGTACGTTGTTCTCATCAATATCAATTTTGAGCGTATTGCCAGCAACCCGGCAGTGCGACACCTTATAGAGAAGGGGAGGTATTCCCATGAACGAATATTCCGATTCCAAATACCCGGCATCGTTTACTCGCCGGCGGTTCTTGCAGGGGACGGCGGCGATGGCCGTTCTGGCCGGCCTGGGTCGGCTTGCGCCGGCCTATGCCTGGCAACAGACCGGCAACCTGGTTGCCCAGAAGACAGTATCCGGCAACACCGATATTTTTGATTTGACGATTGACCATACTCCGATGGATATCGGCGGGCGCAGCGCAAATCCGATCACCATCAACGGCTCAATCCCGGGGCCGCTCATCCGAATGCAGGAGGGGCGCGAGGTGATGCTGCGCGTGACCAATAACCTGTCAGAGAGTACTTCGATTCACTGGCACGGTATCCTGCTACCGGAAAACATGGACGGGGTGCCCGGCGTCAGCTTCCCGGGTATCAAA
The DNA here is from genome assembly GCF_031581315.1 of Thiohalophilus sp. Taxonomy (GTDB): domain Bacteria; phylum Pseudomonadota; class Gammaproteobacteria; order UBA6429; family Thiohalophilaceae; genus Thiohalophilus. The sequence continues at coordinate 3,309 of NZ_JAVLAZ010000056.1, read as the reverse complement.
CCCGGTGAGACTTTCGTTTACCGCTATCCGGTCAGGCAGAGCGGAACCTACTGGTATCACAGCCATTCCGGCCTCCAGGAACAGCTCGGCCATTATGGCCCCCTCATCGTCGATCCGGCACAGCCGGAGCCTTTCGAATATGACCGTGACTACGTGGTCATGCTCTCGGACTGGACCTATGACGATCCCTACCATGTGCTGGCCAATCTGAAAAAAGCCGAAGGCTATTACAACTACCAGAAGCGGACGACCGGTGACTTCTTTGACGATGTGTCCAGCATGGGCTGGGGACCGGCAATGGATAAATGGAAGATGTGGGGCCAGATGCGCATGAGCCCGCGGGACATTCTGGATGTCACCGGCAGCGTGTATACCTATCTCATTAATGGTTTACCGTCAGGTTCGAACTGGACCGGCCTGTTCCGGCGTGGGGAGAAGATCCGCCTGCGTTTCATTAATGGTTCGGCCATGTCGTTCTTCGATGTGCGCATTCCCGGATTGAAAATGACCGTGGTCGCAGCCGACGGACAGAACGTGGAACCGGTCCCAATCGACGAGTTCCGTATCGGCGTGGCCGAGACCTACGATGTCATCGTCGAACCCGACGGGGATCGGGCTTATACCATCTTTGCCGAGGCCATGGATCGCTCCGGCTATGTCAGCGCAACCCTGGCCCCGCGCGAAGGCATGACTGCCCCGGTACCTGAACTCCGGCCACAACCGGTGGAACGTGGCATGAAGTCCATGGGCATGGATCACGACATGATGGGCCATGGTGATATGAATATGGACATGTCATCCCAAAACACCATGGACCAGGACAGCATGCAGATGGATATGTCCTCCAACAGCGGTGAAATGGATCACAGCCAGATGGATATGTCGATGGAGCAGGGCGGCAGTATGGATTCAGCTTCAAAATGGGTGTTGCAGGATCGCAAGATCAGTCACGGCCCGGACAATCACGGGGCCGGCGCGGCCATGGTGTCCCCCAATCCGATGAACCGCATGGATGATCCCGGTATCGGACTGGAAAATGTCGGCCATAAAGTCCTGGTCTACAACGATCTGCGCGGATTGCATCCCTGGCCGGATCAACGCGAGCCACAACGGGAAATCGAACTGCATCTGACCGGCAATATGGAACGCTACATGTGGTCGTTCGACGGCGAGAAGTTCTCCGAGGTCGACGGTCCCATTCGCTTCCATCATGGCGAACGGCTGCGACTGATCCTGGTTAATGACACCATGATGGATCATCCGATCCATTTGCACGGGATGTGGATGGAGCTGGAAAACAAGCACGGCAATTACCGGCCGCGCAAACACACGCTCAGCGTCAAGCCCGGAGAAATGCTCTCGGCCCAAATTACGGCCGACGCCCCCGGTGATTGGGCATTTCATTGTCACCTCCTGTACCACATGAAAGCGGGCATGTTCCGCGTGGTCTCAGTGGCTTAACTCAACAGGAGGATATTACAATGAAACTATTAACAAACAATCTGCTCACATCGACGCTTGCCGCCACTGTTGTGTTAACCACTCTGGTCTCCGCAGCGCAGGCTGAAATGAAACCCAAGAAACCCGGCTGGCCGATTCCGGTGCACGACACCACGCACTACAGCAAGTTGATGATTGATCGCCTGGAATATGCCTGGGCCGACGAGGAAGACACCGTCAACTGGGAAGGCCAGTACTGGTATGGCGGCGATTACAACCGTCTGTACATCGAAGGCGAAGGGGAAGATGTCGCCAGCGGTGGCGAAGGCGGGGAGATCGAAACCCTGGACATCCTCTATAGTCGAATGATCGCACCTTTCTGGGATCTCCAGATGGGCGCCGGTTACCAGCGTGAATACGGCCCCGGTCCCGACAAGGAACGCGGCTTTGCCGTGCTCGGTATCCAGGGTCTGGCACCATACTGGTTCGAGGTCGATGCCAATCTGCGGCTGAGCGACGACGGCGATGCCTCGGCGGACCTGGAAGCCGAATACGACTGGATGCTGACCCAGCGGACGATCCTGCAGGGTCGTTTTGAGAGCTCGTATGCCGCCAGCGAGGTGGAACGTTTCGGCGTCGGCCAGGGGGTGAATAACGTTAAACTGGGATTACGCCTGCGTTATGAAATCAAACGCGAATTTGCGCCCTACATTGGCGTCAGCTGGAACAAGAAACTCGGCGACACCGCCGATCTGGCCGAAGCCGAGGGGGAAGACCCCGAAATCAGCTCGGTCGTCGCGGGTGTGCGTATGTGGTTCTGAATCGACCGATTGGAGATGAATCGGCGGCGTTGCTTCGACTGGTCGTGCTTGCAAAGCGCGATCAGCCGGAGATTTATACCCCCACACAGTTGGAGCGCATCAGCGGAGTAACGTTATTTCTTAAATTTAACATAATATACATTATGCGCACTAGAGGATGGGCCGGTATGGGCTGGGCCCATCCGGTCCGGCCCCGGCACAGCCGCATTCTCACAGGCTTTTGACCTTCTCCAGCATGGCCTGAGCATGGCCTTCGGGATCGACACCGTATTCCACGTGCGCCAGTTTGCCGGTTTTGTCGATGACAAAGGTCGAGCGCACGATGCCCATTTTCTTCACGCCGTTTTTTTCCTTTTCCTGCCAGACACCGTACTTGTCGCACAGCTCGCCGTCGGTATCGGCCAGCAGATCGACGCGCAGATCGAACTTGCTGATAAAGGCCTGGTGGCTGTCACTGTCGTCCCGGCTGACGCCGAGAACGACGGTATCGTGTTGCGCGAACTCGTCCGCCAGTGTGCTGAACTGGTTGGCTTCCACGGTACAGCCCGGCGTGTCGTCCTTGGGGTAAAAATACAGAATCACGTTTTTGAGGCCTTTGAAATCGGCCAGGCAAACCGGCCGGCTGGACTGATTCGGGACGCAAAAAGGCGGTGCAAATTGACCAGGTTGCAACATTGTTATTCTCCAGGTTATGTCGGGCTCAATCTATCGGCACGTGTATAACATATTCAGCCGGCGCTTTACCCACGCAGATTACAGGTAAATATTGAAATTTCGCAATGCGTCATGCTTGTTTACTGGTCTACAGTTTATCTGACACAACATGGCAAGGAGATGCATTATGAGCAAACTGGTCTTTATCGTTGGCGAAGGGTTTGAGGACTCCGAGTTTCAGGTGCCCTATGAGCATCTGAAAAAAGCCGGCTATGACATCGATGTGATGGGCAACGAGGCCGGTGTGGACGTACACGGCAAGAAAGACGGCATCGCGGCACATATTGATATCGATGCCCGGGGCGTTTACCCGGATGATTATGTCGGGATGGTG
>NZ_JAVLAZ010000153.1:0-3052 GCF_031581315.1 Thiohalophilus sp. | reverse complement strand
CTGCATCGCAAGCGCGAGTTGTATGAAGCCGTGGCCAAGATGCTGGCCGTGGTCTGAGTTAGCGGGAGAAACATGGATAACAAGCCGTTTGTTGAAGCCTTTCAGGATGTTAATACCCGACTGATCGATCTGGTCGGCACACTCTCGGCCTTGCGCGAACTCTCCGGTTTTGAAGTCACCGATCATGACGAGGAACGTCTGTTACAGGGCGCACTGCAGGTTGTGGCGGACAATCTCGAACTCGATTCGGTCGGCATCTTTTTACAGGATGAGGCCGAACGGTTTGAGCTGGTCGCATGCCTGGGGTGTGACGCGGCGGAAAAAGAAAACGCTGATGCGGCACAGGCCTGGATGAAACAACAGGCGCGGCGCACGACCGAGCAATTTGCCCAGGGCATCAAGGGCGCACTGATCGACAATGACGAGGTGTCGTATATCGGGTTGCCGATTCAGGCCAGCCAGCAACTGCTGGGCGTTTTTGTCGCCTGCCATCCGCATAGCGGTTTTTTTACCGTGGAGCACGAGCGCAGCCTGATTATTTTTTGTAATTTTCTCGGCCAGCTGCTGATCAAAAACCGTTTGTTGCACGACATGGAAAAGATGGTCACGGAGCGCACGCAACAACTGCAAGAAGCGCTGGAGGAAGCCGAACATCTCAAGGAACGTTACGCCACCCTGTCAGTCATCGACGAGTTAACCGAACTGCATAACCGACGGTTTTTCTTTCCGGAAACCCAGTCGGCACTGGCCCGGGCAATTCGTTATGACGAACCGTTCTGTTTGCTGGTGCTGGATGCCGACAACTTCAAGTCCGTCAATGATCGTTTCGGTCACGGTGTAGGTGATAACGTGCTGCGTGCGATTGCCGAACTGCTGCGCGAGGAAGCGCGCGAGGCGGATATTATCGCCCGTTTCGGTGGCGAGGAGTTTGTACTGGCACTGCCGGAGACCGATGAGGACGGAGGTAAGGTTCTTGCCGAGCGAATCCGGTTGCGCATTGCCGGTCTGGAATTTCGCTTTGCTGAAAAAGATTTTGGCATCACCGTCAGTGCCGGCGTGGCGGCCCTGCAGGCCACGCATTCGCGGGAAACCCGGCATGCCCTTGAAGAACTGTTGCACCAGGCGGACAGTGCCATGTATTACAGCAAGGGCCACGGCCGAAATCAGGTCAACCGCTATTCTGACATTGCCTGCAAGATCTGATTTCACTCCTCGAAAGTGACTTCACCACCAAGACACGAAGACACCAAGTAAATTTCTGTATTCATTGAAACCACTTCCGCTCGCGACGTAGACTTGCCCGCTGTCGTGACATTGGTAAACGCATGATCGTTTCAGCTTCTTGAATAATTTTTCTTGGTGTCTTCGTGTCTTGGTGGTTGGTCTTTATTCTTTTATTCGGCAAACTCGATCGCTTCGCGAATCGTCTCGATGCCGGCTCTGGCACACTCATCATCCACGTCGCCGGTGATCTTTTTGGCCGGCGCACCGGAGATACCCACGGCACCGTAGAAATGACCGCCGATGCGCACCGGCACCCCGCCGCCGATCAACAAGACCTCGGGGGCAAAGCGCAGGTTGTCGAAATCACCCTCCTGCATGTCGAGCGTGGAAGTCTGAAAGCTGGCGGCGGTCTGCGCTTTTAACCGACTGACGTCGATGGTGTGGGTCCCGGCCAGCGGATCGCGCGCCACGGCGAGCAGTTTGCTATTGCGATCAACCACGCTGGCGGTGACCTGATAGCCCTGTTTGCGACAGGCCTGGGCCGACTCGACGGCCAGCTGGTTGGCCAGCTCGAAGGAGAGGACCCGGGTGGTGACATAGGCCGGTTCGGCGCCAGCGATCGGGCTCAGTACTAAAGCCGGAAGCAGGAAAGCAGCAAGATGGCGTTTCATAGTGGTTTAATCCTCAATGATGGCAGGTTGATGTTGTTGTAATGCCCACAGCACATGTTCGCGCACCAGTTCGGACGGATGGTCGGTGCGGGCCTGCAGGGTGGCGATCACCTCCGGCGAGGTGGCCGCATTGCCCAGGGCCACGGCGATATTGCGCAGCCAGCGTTCGTGGCCGATGCGGCGAATCGCCGAGCCTTCCAGGTTCTGATTGAAAGTGACTTCATCCCACAAGAAAAGTTCCACCAGGCGTGCTTCATCCAGTCGCTGACGCGGATCAAAGTCCGGTTCATGACTGTAGTCGGCAAACCGGTTCCAGGGACAGTACAGCTGGCAGTCATCACAGCCGTAAATCCGGTTGCCCATCGGCTTACGCAGTTCCACCGGGATCGATCCTTTCAATTCGATGGTCAGATAGGAGATGCAACGCCGGGCATCGACCACATAGGGTTCAACGATAGCCCTGGTGGGGCAGACATCGATACAGGCCTGGCAGGTACCACAATGGTTGCTGGCCGGTTCATCCACCGGCAGGGGCAGATCGGTATACAGCTCGCCAAGAAAAAACCAGGAGCCGGTATCCCGCTGCAGCAGATTGCTGTGCTTGCCAATCCAGCCCAGCCCGGCTTTTTCCGCCAGGGCCTTTTCCATCACCGGGGCGCTGTCGACAAAGGCGCGATAACCGAACACCCCGATCTGGTGCTGGATATGATCGGCCAGCTGTTGCAACCGTTTGCGCATCAGTTTGTGATAATCGCGCCCCAGCGCATAGCGTGAGACATAGGCTTTTTCGGGATGATCCAGCAATGCCTTGAGGTCGGTCGTCTCTTCCGGCAGATAATCCAGGCGTACGCTGATTATGCGTAACGTCTCGGGGACCAGTTCGCCCGGCTGGCTGCGCTTTGTCCCGTGTTCGGCCATCCAGTGCATGTCGCCCTGGTAATCCCGGGCCAGCCATTGCTGCAGACGCCTTTCATACGTGCCCAAATCGGTATCGGTGATGGCGGTTTGCTGGAAACCGAGCTCGGCGCCCCACTGTTTGATCTGTGTCGCCAGCGCCGACCAGTCGGTATTGTGCGCGGCTTGCTTGTTTTGGCTGTAACTCATGATCATAATCATAGCCTTATGACTCATCTGCCGCATGATCTTTATACCGCCGA
>NZ_JAVLAZ010000055.1:0-16015 GCF_031581315.1 Thiohalophilus sp. | reverse complement strand
ACAGGATAATAACGACAATGACCTGATCAGCGTATCGCTCACCTACAGCGCGGATCAACTGACGATTGGTGCGGCACTGGAACAATGGTCACTGGATCCGGCAAACCAGGCCGAAGAGGTCGATAACCTGCGTCTGACTGCTACCTATACTATGGATCAACTTCAGTTCGGGGCCATCTTCGAGTCCACCGACAGTGATGATACGACCTACGACCGTGACGCTTACGGGGTGAATGCCAAATACCGGTTCGACGAGACACTGGATATGCGTGTGCAATATCTCGTCGCGGACGATCACAGCGGGCAGGCCGACTCCGGGGCGCAGCACCTGGCGCTGGGCGTATTTAACCAGCTGGATGAGGCGACCCAGATCTATGCGGCCTATACCCTGACCGACAATGACGCCAATGCAAACTATCAGGGGATCGATGGCGGCCACGGTGACGAGCTGACAACCACCGCCGGTGGCAGTCCTTCTTCCATCTCTGTCGGCGCGGTTTACAAGTTCTGAGCCAATTTCGTTTAACAACGGTAATCCCCCAAAGCGGATCTGTCATCCCGTGACAGATCCGCATTTATTCGCAAACCTCCCCTGAACGCTGTTGCGGGCTTTTTAGTCAATAAACTGAAGTTATCAAATGGCCATAATCCTGCACTTTCTGTAACAGCTTATCTCCCCGTACTTTATGCAGGCTTGTGAGCGCCTGTCTCTGGCCGTTTTGCGTCTCTTTCATGGCTGCACTGTGAGTGCTGTTATCTGGTACCGCTCCGGGACATAAACAATATTTTTTAGTCGCGAGTGAGTTTGTGCGCTAGCTTTATGAGGTAAGAAAATTCAGCATATTAATCGGTCTACGGATCGCCAAATCAGCATTAAGTGTTTTCGGCACCGGGACGAAGAATGAACGTCAAACAAATAGGAGGTCGTACAATGGATTACGCTGCACTGAAGCAGACTGCTCGTGCCATGGTGGCACCCGGACAGGGCATTCTGGCGATAGATGAAAGCAATCCCACCTGTGGTAAGCGCCTGCAGGCCGTCGGCGTTGAGAATACCGAGGCCAACCGGATAGCCTATCGGGATCTTCTGCTCGGAACACCCGGACTGGGTGAGTACATCAGCGGTGCTATTTTGTACGATGAAACCATTCGCCAGAAAAATCCTGAAGGGCAGGCTTTTATCGAGCTGATGCAACAGCAGAATATTATTCCCGGGATCAAGGTCGATACCGGGGCCAAGGAACTGGCATTGCATCCGGGAGAGAAGGTGACCGAAGGGCTGGATGGCCTGCGCGAACGACTGGAAGAATATCATGGCATGGGTGCGCGGTTTTGCAAGTGGCGCGCGGTGATTACTATCGATATGAAAAAAGGTCTGCCCGGCCGTGCCTGTATCGAGGCCAATGCTCATGCGCTGGCCCGCTATGCCGCGCTGTGTCAGGAAGCCTCACTGGTGCCCATCGTTGAGCCAGAAGTGCTGCTGGATGGCGGACATTCCATTGAGGACAGTTTTGTCATCACCCGCGAGACCCAGCACACGGTCTTCGAGCAGCTCTATCGGCAGAATATTTTCTTCGAGGGCATGGTGCTCAAGCCCAGCATGGTGGTCAGTGGTAAGGAGAATGCCAAACAGGCCGGCATCCAGGAGGTGGCCGAGCGTACGCTGGAATGTCTGCAACAGACTGTCCCGGCGGCAGTGCCCGGCATTGCCTTTCTCTCTGGTGGACAGAGCGATGAGCAGGCCACGCAGCACCTGAATACCATGAACCGGTCGGCTGAAACGATGGCACTGCCCTGGCAGCTGACTTTCTCTTATGCGCGCGCTCTTCAGCATCAGGCACTGACGACCTGGAAAGGAGACCCTGCCCAGGTCGAGGCCGCCCGCAAGGCGTTGCTGCATCGGGCCAGACTCAATGCACTGGCCAGCAAAGGCGAATACCGGGATGAGATGGAGCAGCAGGAAGCTGCCTGATTCAATCGTCGAGCTTTGTCTCAGGGCCTCGCCGGGCGATGGTGTCAACATCGCCCGGCTTTTTTATGCCTGTCGGGCTGATGACATGTTATTTGTCAGACGAAGGTTCTGACCTGATCGGATTCGGGATCCAGGCGAAGCTGATGATCGCCAATTTTCAGTACATCCCCCGGTTGCAGAACTTTTTTGTGGACCTTCTTGCCATTGACATAGGTGCCGTTAGTACTGCCCAGATCCTCGACGTGCGTGGCATTGAAGTACGTCACGATGCGGGCGTGATGTTTGCTGATCGTTTTATCATCCAGGTGCAGACTGTTGTCCTCGGCACGGCCAATGGTGAGCGTGCCGGCGGCGAGTTCACACACCGTAATCTGCTGGCTGTCACGTAATACCGCGATTCTGGTCATAGGTCCCTATCCTGTTCCGGTGTATCCCTGTCAGGCCACTTTTATCAAAAATACGGAAATCGGGTTATGCCCGGGTCTCATTTGAAGTGATGAAACACGGTTTTCTCTTCCCTATTATCCACTTTTCACAATAAAACAAAATCAGGGTAATTACCTAGGCTATAACGGGTATGCCTGAGCGCAGAAACAGGCTGATTAAAGCGGAATTTAAATACCTGAGTAATAAACTCTGTATTTTGGCAGAGGAACCTGTTTGCCACAATAGTCTGTTCTGACTTGTAAATGACTTAAAAAAACCTACAAAATTAATTGTCGCAATACGGTGCTTATGACCGAAAGAGCGTCTATTTCCGACAGAACGAGCCGTGAAGTGGAGGTTTCAGAATGAATGGGCAATCTGAAAACGACCCGAATGAGCAGCGCGAAAAGCAGGATAACTGGTTACGTCCACTACACCAGAGACTGACCCGGGAGCTTTTACAGGTTATCTCGCACCAGGAATCCATTATCGCTGGCTGCAACGAACGTTAACCGTGACAGGGATGTCAGAGTGATAGAGTCTCAATGGTAATCCCATAGTCGCCGTCAGCAAGCGTTCTGCGTATATTCACTGCCTGGTTGTTGATGTTGTAATTATCCAGGCTGACCAGGGTATAGGAGCCGTACGGCTGCTTTTCCGGGTTTAGCAGCAAAATAACATCCGGTCGCAGATTATGGCCGGATTTCTGGGCCTTGACGATGCCGACTTCCCCCGAGCTTAGTTCCACCAGCGAACCGGTCGGGTACGTGCTCAATGCCTGGATAAAATACTCGACCAGCATTTCATCAAACAGTCTTCCGCGTTGTTTATAAAGCATTTCTTCGGCCTTCGACGGCGACAGAACCTGGGCATAGGGTCGCGGGCTTGTCACGGCAACATACTGATCCACAAGACCGGCAATTTGTCCGAATAAAGGTATCCTGCTGCCTTCCAGGCCGGACGGGTAGCCCCCGCCATTAAGCCGCTCATGATGGGTTTGTACAATCTGGATGACTCCTGCAGGGTAATTCGCACTTTGCGAAAGCAATTTTACCCCCAGATCAACATGGGATTTCATCTGCTCCCATTCGTCATCACCAAGACGTTGTTTTTTATGCAGCAATTCTTCTGGAAGACACATTTTACCGACATCCATTAACAGACAGCCGATAGCCAGGTTATGCAACTGTTGCTCCGACAGGCCGAGTTTACGTCCCAGCGCCGTTGCCCAGACTGCTGCGGTCAGGGCATCTTTATACAAAAAGGAATCGAATTTCCGAAGGCGAGTTAACCAGATATAGGCATCGGGATTGCTGGTGACACTATCGACCAGTTTTCTGGCGGGTTGTTCAACCATCTCAAAGGGAAGTGTGCCTTTGGAGCGTATATGCGACTCCAGTTCTTTAAACAGATGGGTAAACTTTTTGTGATCCGGCTTCGCCCGTTTGATTTCCTTGTCAATATGTACAGGCTTGTTATAACTGACCTGATGCAGGATATCTGGCCGAACGGACGAATCTGCATGATCTGAAGGACGTTTTGTCAGCTCAATTTCTTCGTCGGGGACTATGACATAAACATTTCTCGCGTGGCGCCTCAGTTCATCTATATCCTGCTGGCTATGCAGTTCAAACCCCTGGAACATGAATGGTGTTTCGGTCCAGGGTCGATCAAGATTGGAAACATACATCCCTATTTCCAGAGCGTCAGATGAAATTTTCTTTATCGGCATGAGTATTCGTCGTAATGCTGGTGTATTACATCCTGAGGAAAATACCTTGCCCGGACCCATATTCTTCATAATCCCGTATCCGTCAGCGCTACACTGATGGCCGGAAGGCGTTGCAGATATTTCTTTAATCTAACATAGCAGTTAACAGGCCTGATTACCGGGTAAATTTGCTTGCAGGAAAAAGGAGCGGAGGGTTTGCCGGGTAAAGGGGTAATAATGGCCAGGGGTTATGTGAGCAAGTGGAACAGCCCGACCAGCGCGCCAATCACAATCAGGCACAACAGACAGGCGAGCAACAGTTTGCCAATCATATGTATCCGGACTCCGGGTTTGCTCATCTCTCGTTGATTTGATTTACGGTCTGGTCGAACGCCGGGAGTGTCTGCGTAAGAACAAGTGTAGGAAAAACTGAATGTGTACTACAGGGGTAAAAGACGCTTATAAAGTGCGCCATTGAAAACTATATAAAACTCATCCGGTTCGGGTGACAGAATATTTCTCGATCTAATTGACAACGATTATCATTACCATTACGATTCAAGACTGTTGGCCGGCCGAATTTCTGCCGGAGAAATTCAGTCAATGGAGGCCCTTGGCGCATGAGGACCACAGGAGCAGCTCGATGGACGGCCCGGTGTCGGGAATGTCTCCTGTGTCGTCCTGTCAAGGGGCTGTTACTGGGGGCGAGTCTGGCCGCTCATGGGGCCGCGCTGGCCTGGATGCTGGGGAGCAGCGATCCGCAAATGTCGCCGGTCAGCAGTACCACCCGGACCATGCAGGTGAGTCTCGTGGAGCGAAAACCGGCCCCTCAAACGGAGCCGGAATCAGAACCTGAACCGAAGCCGGAACCCGAGCCGGAACCCGAGCCGGAACCCGAGCCGAAACTGGAGCCGGCTGAGTCCGAACCGGAACAGCCGCTTCCAGACTCGGCCGAAGTGCAGGAGCCGGAGCCGATCACCAGCGAGCCGGTTTTCGAGGCGGATTATCTGAATAATCGCCCACCGGCCTATCCGCGCGCCTCATTGCGACTGCGCGAAGAGGGCGATGTGCAATTGCGCGTGCGCGTGGGGCCCGATGGTAAGCCGCGCGAAGTGAAGCTGGCCAGTTCCAGCGGCTCGACCCGGCTGGATCGAGCGGCCCTGGAGGCGGTCCAGCGCTGGGGCTTTGAGCCGGCGCGCCGTGGCGGCTCCGCGGTGGCAGCCTGGGTTGTTGTGCCCATTACATTCAAACTGGAGAACTGACGTTTATGTCACTGGATTATGTTTTTGCACAGGGCGATGGGGTTCTGATTGCCGTGTTTCTGACACTGGTATTGATGTCCGTGGCGACCTGGTACCTGATTCTGGCGGGCATTGTGCTGGTGAGCGGTCAGCGCAAGGCCAATCGCCGGTTTGTCGAAGATTTCTGGAATGCCCGTGAGGTGACCGAGGCGGAGCAGGTCGCCCGGCAGTCCGCCAGCCCGCTGGGGCGCATTGCTCTGGCCGGCATTAACGGTCTGCGTCACTATCGCGACCGGGAGCACGCCCGGCTGGGCGATGCCTGCAGCACTGATGAGTTTCTGGTACGCACCATTCGCAATGCCATGAACAGTGAAAACGCCCGTCTGCAGTCGGGTCTGGCCCTGCTGGCTTCCATCGGCAGTACCGCGCCATTCGTTGGCCTGTTCGGCACGGTATGGGGGATTTACCACGCCCTGCTGGATATCGCCGCGCAGGGCTCGGCCAGTATGGAAGTGGTGGCCGGTCCGCTGGGCGAAGCGCTGATTGCTACTGCCGCCGGCCTGGCCGCGGCGATTCCCGCGGTGCTGACCTATAACGCCCGGGTACGGGCCAACCGGGTATTGATGGATGAGATGGATGCCTTTGCCCATGATCTGCATGCATTTTTGACGACCGGCGCGGGCATCTCCCGGCAGCCGACGTCGAACGCGCCGCCGTTGCGCGTGGCCGCGGAGGGTGCGTAATGGCCTTTGGCGGATTCGGCCAGTCGAGCGAACAACCTATGGCGGAGATCAACATGATCCCGCTGGTGGATGTGATGCTGGTGTTGCTGGTGGTGTTCATCATTACCGCGCCGGTGATTACCCACGCGGTCAAAGTAGAGTTGCCGGCGGCCTCGTCTGCACCAAGCGAGCAGGATGAGGAAACCGTAATCGTCAGCATCGAGGCGGATGGCCAGTTGATCTGGAAAGAGCAAGCGGTCTCCTGGGAGCAGTTTGTTAATCGACTTCAGGGACTGAGCGGTTCGCAATCAGAACTGCACCTGGAGGCGGATCGCACCGCGACCTACGAGCGGATTGCCAGGGTTATGGCCGCGGCACGTCGTCACGGGATTGAAAAAATCGGTTTTGTCACCGAGCCGGAGTCCAGGTAACAGGCATGAACGAGAAGCGACAAACAAACCGTAACGAAGTAACCGATACAGCAGGAGAACCGGGAGTCCATCTGGTAAGCAGCGAGGCCCTGCTGCCAGCAGGTCGTACGCTGCATATCGAGCACCGGGGCGAGATTTACATGCTGCGCAAAACCCGCAGCGGCAAACTGATATTAACCAAATAACGGCATTTAAAATTTAAAACGCAACATCCAACATTCACTTACCGCCAGCCAGCTGTGTACCTGTCAGTACCAGTCAGCCAGCCCAAAACAAATTGTTCAATCAATGGGAGACTGACATGCACAGTAAACGATCTTTCTATAACCGCAATACCTCACGAGGATTCACCCCACTGGCCGCTGCCGTGGCGGTGGCCATGGCGTCGATGCAGTCGGTTTACGCCGTCGATAGCAGCACGGCATCAACACGTATTCTTGAACGGGTGACCGTGGTTGGCAGCCAGCAGGGCGCGCAGGAAATAGCCGGTTCCGCGCACTTCATCAGCGAGGAGGAACTGGAAAAGCATGAATACAGCGATATCAACCGTATCCTGCGCGAAGTGCCCGGCGTGAATCTGCAGGAAGAGGAGGGTTACGGCCTGCGGCCGAATATCGGCATGCGCGGTACTGGCGTGGATCGCAGCGCCCGCATTACATTGATGGAAGATGGTATTCTGGCGGCGCCCGCTCCCTATGCCGCACCGGCCGCCTATTATTTCCCCAGCGCGGGACGGATGGAATCGGTCGAAGTGCGCAAGGGGTCCAGTTCCATCAAGTACGGTCCGAATACCACCGGCGGGGCGCTGAACCTGATCAGCCGTTCGATTCCCAATGAATTCGGCGGCCAGGTCGACGTCAGCCAGGGCAGTGACACCACACGCCGTACCCATGTGCACATGGGAGACAGCGGCGAGCAGTTCGGCTGGATGGCGGAAACCTTTCAGTACAGCTCGGACGGCTTCAAAAACCTGGATAACGGCGGCGATACCGGTTTCGATACTCAGGATTACCTCACCAGGTTCCGCATCAATACCGATGCCGAGGCGGACACCTATCAGGAGCTGGAGCTCAAGCTGGGCGCTTATGATGAAATCTCCAATGAAACCTATCTGGGGCTGACGCAGGACGATTTTAACACCACGCCGTATCGCCGGTATGCCGCCTCGCAGCGGGATCAGATGAATGCGGATCAGCAGCAATACAGCCTGCGCCATTTCGCCGAGCTGTCACCGACCATGGACGTAACCACTACCTTGTATCGCCAGGACTTCGCGCGTAACTGGTACAAACTGGACAAGGTTAATGGCAACAGCATCAGTGGGATCCTGGACGATCCAAACACCTTCTCCGCCGAAATGGCCGTTATCAAAGGCGGCGACAGCGTGGATGATTATCTGGCGGTCAAAGCCAACAATCGCGAATACTATTCACAGGGTATCCAGTCCGTACTGGGTACGTCGTTTGACCAGGGTGGCGCGCGGCACGATATCGAGTATGGCCTGCGCTATCATGAGGATGAAGTCGACCGTTTCCAGCATGTCGATCAATATAAAATGGATAACGGCACACTGGTACTGACTACCGCCGGTGCACCGGGCTCCGAGAGCAACCGGGTCTCCAGTGCCCGGGCGTTGGCGGCATTCGTGCAGGATACCATCACTTTCGATAAATGGACCCTGCAGCCGGGCTTGCGTTATGAGTCCATCGACACCGAACGCAAGGACTATGGCACCAGCGATCCCAACCGGACCGGCAGCAACCTGACCGTTACCGAGCATTCGGTGGATATCTGGATTCCGGGGCTGGGCGCGACCTATCAGTACAATGACAGGGTCAGTCTGCTGGCCGGCGTGCATCGCGGTTTTACCCCGCCGTCGCCCGGCTCCGATGCCGATCCCGAAAAGAGTGTCAACTTCGAAGCCGGGTTACGCTATAACGATGGGGCGATGCGCGGTGAAGCGATCGCTTTTTATAATGATTACAGCAATCTGCTGGGTACCTGTACCGCTTCCAGCGGAGGTGGTTGCACCATCGGCGATCAGTTCCAGGCCGGCGAAGTGACCGTGCAGGGTCTGGAAGCGTCACTGAGCTGGGATCTGGCGGCCGACAGCGACAAATCCTATGCGCTGCCCCTGCGCTTCGGTTACACCTATACCGATGCCACCTTTGACAACGGCTTCTCCAGCAGCTTCGGTGAATGGGGAACGGTCGAGCCGGGTGACGAAATGCCTTATTTGCCGCAGCATCAGTTGACAGCCGGTATCGGTGTGGAACACACCAGCTGGCGCGTCGACCTGGCGGCCAAGTATATGGGCGAGATGCGGACCGTGGCCGGCCAGGGCGGTGTCCCGGCGGATGAAAAAGTCGACTCCCATGTGGTGTTTGATCTTGGCGGTGATTATCGCTTCGCCGAGAACAGCAAGGTCTACCTGACCGTTGAGAACCTGCTGGATGAAACCTATGCCGTGGCCCGCCGCCCGGCCGGTGTGCGTCCCGGCAAGCCGCGCACGTTCATGCTGGGGCTCAAGCACGACTTTTAAACTTCTCCATTAACTCCTCTGCCATTGGTGGTAACTTACCCGCATCCGTCCCCGGATGCGGGTTTTTTTATGTCTGCGCAGGCGGGACGATTGCCGGTTTCGGAGTGTTTGAGTATGGTAGATGCGACACACTCATTCAGGCAGTAGAGCGAAAACAGGGGGCGACATGCGACTGAAGGAAATCGGCTTTAGCCGACGGCAATTGATTGGCCTGGCACTCGGCCCTCTGTTGTTTGCCATCATGCTCCTGATACCGACGCCGGAAGGCATGTCACCCGAAGGACAAAAAGCCGCAGCAGTGACCCTGCTGATGGCCACCCTGTGGATTACCGAAGCGATCCCGATACCGGCTACTGCCCTGATCCCGATCGCATTATTTCCGTTGCTGGGCGTCATGCCGACCGCCAGGGTGACGGCGTCCTACGCCAATCATCTGATCTATCTGTTCATGGGCGGTTTTTTAATCGCCATGGCAATCGAGCGCTGGGGACTGCACAAACGCATTGCCTTGCAAACCATTCGACTGGTCGGCACCACGCCCAGCCGGGTGTTGCTGGGGTTTATGCTCGCGACCGCTTTTTTGTCCTGCTGGATCAGCAATACCGCTACCGCCATGTTAATGGTGACCATCGGCATGGCGGTTCTGCGTCAGCTGTCGCCGGAACAGCCGGCTGAGGACGAAGCCCTGACACCGACCTGGTTCGGGATTTCACTAATGCTGGGGATTGCCTATGCCGCTTCCATCGGCGGGATCGCGACCCTGATCGGCACGCCACCCAATGCCATTCTCGCCGGCGTGGTGGAAAAACAGTACGGCTACAGTATTGGTTTTGCCGAATGGATGCTGTTCGCCGCACCTTTGTCGGTGGTGATGCTGTTTATCACCTGGTGGTTTTTAACTCGCGTCGCCTTTCGTCAAACCATGGCGGAAGGATTAAGTGGGGGACGCAATGTCATTCGCCAGCAACTGGATGAGCTCGGGCCCATGAGTAAGCAGGAAAAACGGGTGTTGATCGTATTCGGCTTCGTGGTGGCTGTCTGGTTGTTCCGCGGTCTGTTGACTGATATTCCGGCGTTGAGTGAGATTACCGACTCCAGTGTGGCGATCCTCGGCGCACTGTTGTTGTTTGTGATCCCGGCGGATATTAGAAAAGGGCAGTTTCTGCTCGACTGGAAGACAGCAGTACGCATTCCCTGGGACATCATCATTCTGTTCGGTGGTGGCTTTGCCCTGGCCAGCGGCTTTGCCGCCAGCGGTCTGACAGAATGGCTGGGCGGGCAGCTGACCCTCTTGCAGGATGCAAATATGGTGATCCTGGTGGGCGCGGTGGTCTTGCTGGTGATCTTCATGACCGAAGTGACCTCCAATACCGCGACCGCCTCGCTGTTATTACCGGTGATGTCCGGTTTTGCCCTGGCGGCTGAAATTGCACCGCTGGCGTTGATGGCAGCCGCGGCACTGGCGGCTTCCTTCGCCTTTATGTTGCCGGTTGCCACGCCACCCAATGCGATTGTGTTCGCCAGTCGCCAGGTCACTATCCCGCAGATGGCGCGGGTCGGAATATTACTGAATCTGATCGGCGCCGTACTGATTACCGGTTTTATCTCGCTGGTATTGCCGTCGGTGCTGGAACTGGGCGTCAACTGACGTCTTGTCATTTATTTGTAAAGGAGCAGGCCAATGAAAGCATTGTTGATTCGCCCTGAAACCCAATCAATTGAGCCAATCGATATCAGCCGTTATGAGGACATCGTCAAGTTGATTGGTTATGAGACCATTGCCATCGACGAGGTTGACGCTAACGGTGATCGCCTGTTTTTTGATGAGGATTGTTTCCTGCGTGGCAGTGAGGGTCGATTCCAGATTGACAGCCTGATTCCTGTCTCCGGTAAAGGCGTGGTCATCGGGGCAGAGGAAGACGGTTCCGGTTTGCGTGATGTGACACTCTCTCAGGACGAACTGGCAGGGCGAACCCGGTTTCTCTAATGCAGCGATAGTGTCAAAAAAACCGGGTTAGCGCCTGCGGTTAACAGAATTACTGGCGAATCCCCTCGATTGACAGTTCCAGCTCGGCATAGGTCGAGGCCGGGCCCAGATCGTAATCGATATTAAAGTCCTTCAGCTTGATGGTTGTGGTGCCCTCAAAGCCACGGCGATAACCGCCCCAGGGGTCCTCGCCATGGCCGACGTGTTTTACGTCGATGGTGACATTGCGAGTCGCATCCTTGATGGTGAGATCGCCCTTGAGTGTGGCGGTGCCGTCACCATGATCATTGAACGAAGTGCTGACAAAACGGGCCTTGGGGTATTTACTGACGTGGAAAAAATCTTCACCACGCAGATGCTTGTCCCGTTCGGCATGGTTGGAGTCGATGCTGTCCATGTCGATGGTGATGTTGATCTTCGACTTGTCCGGATTCTCTTCATCATAGGTAAAACTGCCGTCAAAATCGTTGAAGCGGCCGTACAGCCAGCTGTAACCCAGGTGCTGAATGCGGAACTGGATAAAAGCATGCTGCCCTTCGGTGTCGATCTTGTACTCGGCGGCCATGAGCGGGCCCGAGGCAAGTAATAACAAACCGGTCAGCAATGAAGTGATGCGCCTACGTGACATAAGGAACTCCTTGTTATTGGTCATGGGTGAAACGTAGCATGCGACGCAAGGTGGCGTCGCGGTCGATAAAATGGTGCTTGAGCGCCGCCAGAGTATGGCCGCTGCTCAACACAATCAGCCCCCAGGCCAGCCAAAAATGAAACAGGCCGGCAACGTCTTCCTGCTCAGGCAAATCGTGGATGGTGGCCGGCACGGCAAACCAGTCAAACACCGCGATCGGTTTGCCCTTGGCTGTGGAAATCAGATAACCGCTGATCAGCACCGCAAACATAAACAGGTAGAGCAGCCAGTGCATGGTGCCGGCGAGGCGTTTTTCCAGCGGCTGGCCAATCGCCTCGGGATGGGGATTGCCCAACCGCCAGATCAGCCGCAGCAGGACCAGCGCAAACAGCAGGAGACCGACCGACTTGTGGATTGCCGGTGCCTCGGTATACCAGCTGTCATAGTAGGTCAACTCGACCATCCACAAACCCAGTGCAAACAGGCCGATGATAACCAGTGCTGTCAGCCAGTGGAGAAGTATGGCAACCGGCCCGTAACCGGTTGTACTGTTAGCCAGGCGCATGAGTTTCTATGGCTCCTGCCGAATGAGGGAAAGTGTCATCAGTGATGATAAATCCGTGTTTTTGTACGTGCCCGATTATTCTAGAAAGTGGCGGCCTCGACCTGTAAATAGACCCGCGGCACATCCCGTGGCAGTTTTTCGTCCATGCCGGGGTAGGTTTCGGCAAAGTCGGTCAGCCGATCGCGGACCAGCGGCACGGTCTCATAGGCGGCCAGCCCGGTGTTATAGCCTTCTTCCACGGCCTGCCACAGCGAGGTGAGCAGTTCATGCAGCCGTTCAATGCCACGCATATCCGTTACGTTGCCGTGCCCCGGTATGACCGCTTCGGGCTGCAATTGTTCCAGCTTGGGCAGCAGTTTGATCCATTGCTGCAGGTTTGAATTGTTGGTCGAGGGCATGCGATCCGAGTAGATAACATCGCCGCTGATCAGCACCCTGTCATCGGGTAGCCAGAGCAGCAGATCCCCCGGTGAGTGACTGTCACCGGAAGGAAACAGCACGATCGTTTTGTTACCCGCTTGCAGTTCCTGGCGTGAATCAATGGCCGTATCCGGCGGGACAATTCGGGAGTTACCGGTGGCGCCGCCGGTCAGGCGTTTGAAATTGGCAACCCAGTTTTCCCCCTGTGCCCGGATCTGATCGATGACCGACTGGGTGGCATAGATATTCTCCACACTGTCTTCGAATGCCGCGTTGCCCAGCCAGTGATCCCCGTGGGCGTGGGTGTTGAGGATCCAGCGCACCGGCTGATCGGTGACCCCGGCAATCGCCGTTTTCAATGCCTCGCCGATTTCGGTGGAACTGCCGGTATCCACTACCAGCACACCGTTGCCGGTAACCACAAAGGCACTGTTCGAATTCCAGCCACGATTTTGCGGATTGGGCAATTCTCGGGTCGGCGGGATAACCGCGTAAATGCCGGAGGCGAGCTGTTCAGGTTGCATCGAAAACCGGGGTTCCGCCTGCACCATGGTGGCCCATAACGCGATGATGATGGTTACAACACGTACGATAAGCTGAGCCATTGCAACAGGTCCTTGCGTTGGTGTCCGGTCAGCCAATACTGATGGACTATTCAGGCTCATTCTATCAAGGCGCCGTTGGCGGGCAAGTGCGGGGCCACTGTGTTGTCTGGCGTCGAATTTTGCGGGGCGGTACAGGGAGTGAGTATTTTCGGGGGCTAAAAAAAGAAACGGCAGCCCTGGGGCTGCCGTTTCGATGTGCGGATTGTAGAAATCCGGCTCAGGCGGCGGTAACGCGTGCTGCCTGCGGGCCTTTGGGGCCGTTTTCGACTTCAAAGCTGACCTGTTGGCCTTCAGCCAGGGTCCGGAAGCCATCACCGACAATGGCGGAGAAATGGACGAAGACGTCTTTGCCGCCGTCTTCCGGGGTGATAAAGCCAAAACCTTTGGATTCGTTAAACCACTTAACGGTACCGTTAACCATGGAAAATACCTCAATCTTTCAATATGTAAATAATGGTCGTGCAAATCATTTGAGGCAGAATTCAGGAAAAATCGGGAAGGTACAACTGAGGTCGCGCCGGTATTTCTTGAAGAACCTTAATAATATGCAGTTAGTAACACGGTGCCTTTCGGCACCATGACTTCTTACGAAGTAAGACCATCATACCCCGTTTCAACGCCACACAACAACAAAAAATTTGATTCTGTCGTGCGTGGCTGCCGCCGGAATTGAACCGCAGTGGGGGATGTGTTTCAGTAGATGGCCCAATTCCTGCAAAGCCAGTGTCACAGACGATGAGTGAGACGCCCGATTCCCCCTACATCCTGAGCGCCGATGACGCGAATTTTGCGTCGCAAGTGCTGGAAAACTCCCATCAGGGGCCGGTTCTGGTCAGCTTCTGCTCGCCCGCCGCGGCGATCTGCTCGAGCCTCTCACCCGTGCTGGAGAAGGTGATTCGCGCCTGCGAAGGCGGTGCCTTGCTGGTCAATATCGACGTGGATGCCGAAGAGGCACTCGCCCGACATTACGGGGTCATCAGTGTCCCGACCCTGAAGCTCTTTTATCGTGGCGAGGTGGTGGCTTCCCGTCACGGCTACCAGACGGAGGAGGCTGTGCGCCGGCTGCTGAATCAATACGTGGCCCGGGAGTCGGATCTGGCCCTGGCCGACGCGGTGGATTTGTATGTTCGCGGCGAGCAGCAGGCCGCCTATGCGGCCATTGCCGAGGCGGTGGCCGCCGATCCGGACAATCCACGCCTGCCGCTGACCCTGTGCAAACTGCTCAAGCACGAGCAACGCTATGCGGAGGCACTGAAGATACTCAACAGCCTGCCGGATTATCACGCCGCACACCCCGAGATTTGCCGCCTGCACGATACGCTGACGTTTTTTGCCGAGCGCGATCCCGATCAGGACCGTGCCAGACTGGAAGTGCGGCTGAGCGAGGAACCGTTCGCGCTGGAAACACGCCGGCAACTGGTGGCGCACTACGTAGTAAGCGAAGACTACGCCCCGGCGCTGCAACAATTGGTCTTTTTGATCGAGCAGGCGCCGGAATTCGAGGGGGGGTATGCCGCGCAGGCCATGCGGCGCATATTCAACCTGTTGGGCGAGGATCACTCGCTGGTCCTGGAATATCGCTGCTATTTGCGGTGATTTATCCCCGGTTCACTGCGCTCAGGGAATGCCGGCACAATCATAGCTGATAGCTTCACCGCTCTGACCGGCCCTCGTCCGGGACTCTCCGGGCGGTTTCATCGTGCCTTGTCCGGCGGGCGGGGACTCCAATTTATAGGCTCTTCTGGGGTCGGGCCCAATTTGGCCCGCTTGAAGCGGACAAATTCGGCCCCATATCGGCTCGACAGCGCCAAAACGGGCCTGCGCCGGTGTGGCGTCCGAACGATTTTCCGTAAAATCGTCCCTCCGGCCCCGATTGTCATGCACATTTTTTGTCACTTTGGGTATAATGCGCGGCTTATTTTGGCGCCAGCGCCGCACAGGCACTCTCCTGGTGGTGGTCCAGGCTTATTACCATCACAAACCGGCCCGGCTCAGTAACGGGCAATTGAATGAATTGCAGGTAGAAACATGATTGATTTGAGCAAGTACAGAAATATCGGCATTTTTGCGCACGTGGATGCCGGCAAGACCACCACCACCGAGCGTATCCTCAAGCTGAGCGGCAAGATCCACAAGCTGGGCGAGGTGCATGATGGCGAATCCACCATGGACTTCATGGATCAGGAATCCGAGCGCGGGATTACCATCCAGTCGGCGGCTACCAGCTGTGCCTGGAAGGATCACCGTCTTAATATCATCGATACCCCCGGCCACGTGGATTTCACTATCGAGGTATACCGTTCGCTGAAAGTGCTGGACGGCGGTGTCGGTGTGTTCTGTGGCTCCGGCGGCGTCGAGCCGCAGTCGGAAACCAACTGGCGCTACGCCAACGATTCGGCTGTTGCGCGCCTGATTTTCGTTAACAAGCTGGATCGCGTCGGCGCCGATTTCTACCGGGTGGTCGCCCAGGTCGAGAAAATTCTGGCGGCCACGCCACTGGTGATGGTGCTGCCTATCGGCATCGAAGATAATTTCAAAGGTCTGGTCGATCTGCTGACCCGAAAAGCCTGGGTCTGGGATGACACCGGGCTGCCGGAAAATTACGAAATCCAGGATGTGCCGGCCGATATGGTCGATCAGGTCGAAGAATGGCGTGAAAAGATGATCGAAACCGCCGTCGAACAGGACGACGATCTGATGGAAAAATACCTGGAAGGCGAGGAGCCGTCGGTCGAGGACATCAAGCGTTGTATCCGCAAAGGTAC
>NZ_JAVLAZ010000152.1:0-3088 GCF_031581315.1 Thiohalophilus sp. | reverse complement strand
GAAACGCCGCAGCCGGATGAGTACTTCTCCGCCCGGGTGCCGGATGATGATCGTCAGCTGTTCAGCCTGGGGATGACTCGCGACTTCGGCAAGTGGAACCTGGAGCTCGCCTATATGCTGGTCGATGTGGATGATCGTGACGTCAATTCCGCTGATGCCTATGCTGGCACGGAAGCGAACGGTACCAACGCCTACAACGGCACCTACGAAACCGACTCGGATCTGTTCAGTGTCGGGGTAAGTATGGAGTTCTAGAACAAAGCTGGCAGTCGGCAGATAGCAGTTGGCAGCAAGTCGGAATCAGCTGTTTTTACTGCCAACTGCCATCTGAAGTCTGCCAACTTTTATTTGTCGCATAAAAAAACCCGAAGCTTCCGCTTCGGGTTTTTTCTCTCCCATGATTTGAATCCGGTTCAGACGAACAGGGTAATGTCTGCTTCGCCGGCGAATTCAAAGAACATGGCGGCACCGCCGTATTCGATCCCGTCGATGAAATCCGAATGATTCATGTCGAACAGATCAACGGTCATCTGGCAGGCGATGATCTTCACGTCGGATTCGACACACAGGTCGCGCAGGTCTTCGAGACTGGCAACGCCCTTGGATTTCATCTTGGCTTTCATCATCTTGGTCATGACTGCCTGCATTCCGGGGATGGCGGTTCCGATAACGGGGAACCATTTGTCCATGCCCATCGGCATCGGCATACCGGGGTTGCCCAGCGGGCTGACCTTGACGTTGATTTTCTTCTTCAGCAGCTGCAGGCCGTAGAAGGTGAAAAAGATCTGGACGTCATAGCCCAGCGCAGCGGCGGTGGAGGCCAGGATGAACGGCGGATAGCCCCAGTCCAGCGTGCCCTTCGTCGCAATAATGGCAAGTTTTTTAGACATAGTGCACCTCGATGCCTGTCACCTGCCCGCCATATGCCGGGCACGGTAACAGCGGTTTTGATGTATTTATAATAATAGTTTTCAGAGGCCTCAGGCCTTTTTGATCAGGAAGTAGAACTTCCCGCCGTCTTCCTTGGATTCCATCAGCTCGTTACCGGTCTGCTTGGAAAAAGCTTCGAAGTCCTTCACGGAACCCGGGTCGGTTGCGATAATGTGCAGTACCTGTCCCTCGGACATGCCGGCCAGGGATTTTTTGGCGCGCAGGATCGGCAGCGGGCAGTTCAGGCCTGATGCGTCCAGTTCTTGATCGAAGTCAGCCATCTCGTTCTCTCCTTCAAGTCATCTGAGTTGGTTTTGGGTTTCAGAAAAAAGTTGATTGAATATTAGCAATCAATCCTACACTTATATGACAACTGGATTTAGAACACAAGATTTTTGTGGTAATCCAGTATTGTAAATGGGGCTTCATGCCACCTCCAGTCCACTGGATTTCCAGGCCTGAATCCCGCCCCGCAGGTTATGTACATTGTCAAACCCGCTGGCGCTCAGGTAGGCACAGGCCTGGGCGGATCGCTGTCCTATCTGGCAATACAGCACCACCAGATGTTCCGGTTCAAGCCCGTCCATTTCCAGGGGCAGCTGGTGCATGGGCACGTTTCTGGCCCCCGGGATGCTTTCCTGCGAAGCATCAGCCGGATTGCGAATATCAATCAGGCTGATGCCGTGGTCGCTATCCTCCAGCATGCTGGCCAGATCCGCAACCTCGATCTCCTTGAATACCTGCATCATGTCTCTCCCATGACTCCCTGTTAACACACTAAAACCCTGAGGCAAGCAGGGCTTTAGTCAAAGCGGGCATAGTCTACTGGAATGTTGAAATGAATACGAGTCGAACCCATCACGTTGCTGGCGGTCTTACGTTGCGGGTTCGTCATCGCGGCCAAATCGCCGTATGATGCCAATACCCTGCTATTGACGAGGTCTAACGAGATTATTTTGCGCCCTTTTAAAACCCATCCCGCCTGGCTGCTCATCGCCCTGCTGATTCTCACGCCGGCGCGCCTGTCGGCGCAGCCGAACCTGCCGGATATTGGCGACGCCGCCGCGGGCGTCGCCACGCCCGCCGAGGAGAAGCGGGTGGGCGAGACGGTAATGCGCAATATCCAGCGTAGCGGGCGCATCATCAACGACCCGTTGATCGACAGCTATCTCAACCATCTCGGTTACCGGCTGATCGCCGCCGGCGATAGCGACATGACCGATTATCATTTCTTTTTGATCGATGCCCCCGATATCAACGCCTTCGCCCTGCCCGGCGGCTACATTGGCATTCACTACGGGCTGATTCTCTCCACCCGGACCGAGAGCGAGCTGGCCTCGGTCATGGCCCATGAAATCGCCCATGTTTCCCAGCGCCATCATGCCCGCGCCTACGATTTTGGCGGCGGCAGCAGCCTGCCGGTGCTGGCCGCGCTGATCGCCGCCATCGTGCTGGGCGCGCAGAGCCCGGACATGGGCCAGGCCGCCATCGCCTCGATTACCGCCGGCAGCATCCAGAGCCGCATTAACTTTACCCGCGCCAATGAGAAGGAAGCCGATCATCTGGGCATCGAGTTGCTGGCCAACGCCGGTTTCGACCCCAACAGCATGGCCAGCTTCTTCGAGCAGATGCACAAGGCCAGCCGGCTCTATGGCCCGCAGGGACCGGAGTTTCTGCGCACCCATCCGGTGACCGACACGCGTATCGCCGATGCGCGCAACCGCGCGCGTGAATACGAACCCAGGCTGAGCGAGGATGCCGAAAGCTTCCACTTGATGCGTAATCGCATCAAGGTGCTGACCAGCCGCGAGCCCGCGGAGCTGCGCGATCAGTTTGCCGACAATCTGGCGTCCGGCCGCTATCTCAACCGCACCGCCGAACGTTACGGCTATGTCCTGAGTCTGCTGGAAACCGGCGATTACAAAAGCGCCGAACAACAGCTGGACGACCTGCTGGCCGAACAACCGCAGCGCATCGCCTTTTTGCTGGCCCGCGCCCGGCTGAACGTCAAGCAAGGCGCCATCGACGCGGCGCTCGTAGACTATCGCGATGCGCTCAAACTTTATCCGCAAAACCCCGCCCTGACCCAGGGCTACGTGGAAAGCCTGTTACGCAACGACCAGTCCGAAACCGCCCGCCAGGTACTGCGCGATTTCCT
>NZ_JAVLAZ010000054.1:0-16286 GCF_031581315.1 Thiohalophilus sp. | reverse complement strand
ATTTTTTCTCCGCGACTTTGTACCTCGGCGTTTTTAACCATACTTAGAATAAATGAACCCGCCTTTCGCACCGCAATAGTGCAACCTCCCGCCCCATGATCGTTATCCACGCACAAAGAAAGTGCGAGCCGAATCGTTGCGCTCTTCAAGTGCCTGTTTTTAATAACAAATAAAAGTTGGCACGCCCTTCGCAATACCCCGTACAGCAACCGTTTTCTTTTAACACTCTCACTGTATGGGGAAGAGCAAATGAAAAAAGCCAATGCACTACTCGTCGGCACCATCCTGGCTGCCTCTACCGTTGCCAGCAACGTGGCTGTTGCCGAATTGAGCGGTAACGTCGGATTCACTTCCAACTATATCTGGCGTGGTGTCACCCAGGGTTCGGATGATTCCGCCATCTCTGGTGGTATCGATTACGCCCACGATTCCGGTTTTTATGCCGGTACCTGGGTCTCCTCACTGAGCGGCGGCAGTCAGTACGAACAGGATCTGTATCTTGGTTACGGTTTTGATGCCGGACCGGTTGGCATGGATGTCGGTTATATCCGTTATATGTACCCGATTGACAGCACGGTCGAAGATGACTTTGACGAACTGTATGTCAATGCCAGTTATGAAATGTTCACCGCCGGTGTAGCAATGACTATGGATACCGAAGCAGGTGGTCAGTACGAGGATGATATGTACATGTTCGTGGGCGCTGATTTCGAAGTCAAGGATGGACTCTCTCTGGGGCTGGTCTATGGCGATTATGACTTCGATGATCCCGCCAGCACCGATTATAGCCACTACCAGATCAGTTTGAGCAAGGACGATTTTGTTTTCGCCTTTGACCAGAACGATCAGGATGGCGCCGCCGGGGATGCCCGTTTCACCGTTTCCTACAGCAAGAGCTTTGATCTGTAAAAAGATTTGCTTGAGTAAGCTCGAAACCGTTCGCCCACCTTCGGGTGGGCACTTTTTAAGGAGGCAAGACCATGAAAATGGTTATGGCAATCATCAAGCCCTTCAAGCTGGATGATGTGCGTGAAGCGCTTTCCGATATCGGTGTGCAGGGCATTACCGTAACGGAAGTAAAAGGCTTCGGCCGTCAGAAAGGGCATACCGAGTTGTATCGCGGGGCAGAATACGTCGTGGACTTTCTGCCCAAGGTGAAGATCGAAGCTGTTGTCGATGATGGTCTGGTCGACCAGGTCATCGAAGGCATCAGCAAAGCCGCCAATTCCGGCAAGATCGGTGACGGCAAGATCTTTGTTTCTGAAATTGAACAGACAGTTCGTATCCGTACCGGTGAAACCGGCGCAGATGCGCTGTAAGACTAGAGGAGAGGCTTAAGATGGAAAACCAAATTTTCCAATTGCAGTATGCCATCGATACCTTCTACTTCCTGGTCTGTGGTGCGCTGGTTATGTGGATGGCCGCCGGATTCTCGATGCTCGAGGCCGGTCTGGTCCGTTCCAAGAACACCACGGAAATTCTGACCAAGAATGTATCGTTGTTTGCAATTTCATGCACCATGTACATGATAAGTGGTTACGCCATCATGTATGGCGGCGGCTGGTTCCTGTCGGGAATCGCCGGTGGTGAATCGCTGGTTGCCGACGCACTGGGCGCCTCGGCTGAAAACGGGTTTGACGGTGGTTCAGTTTATGCGGCGCCGTCGGACTTTTTCTTCCAGGTGGTCTTTGTGGCAACCGCCATGTCGATCGTCTCCGGTGCCGTGGCCGAGCGTATGAAGCTGTGGGCATTCATGCTGTTTGCCGTGGTTATGACCGGTTTCATCTATCCGATGGAAGGTCTGTGGACCTGGGGCGGTGGTGACGTATTCGGCATGTACAACCTGGGTGATCTTGGCTTTGCCGACTTCGCCGGTTCCGGGATTGTGCACATGGCCGGTGCGGCGGCGGCTTTGGCCGGTGTGCTGGTGCTTGGTGCGCGTAAGGGCAAGTACACGGCCGATGGCAAGATCAACGCCATTCCCGGTGCCAATCTGCCGCTGGCGACCCTGGGGACCTTCATCCTGTGGATGGGCTGGTTCGGCTTCAATGGCGGTTCCGTGCTCAAGCTGGGTGATATGGCCAGTGCCAATGATGTGGCCATGGTATTTCTGAATACCAATGCCGCCGCAGCCGGTGGTGTGATCGCCGCGCTGATTGTCGCTCGCATGCTGTTCGGCAAGGCCGATCTGACCATGGCCCTCAACGGCGCGCTGGCCGGTCTGGTAGCGATTACAGCCGGCCCGGATACCCCGAGCGCCCTGGGTGCCACGCTGATTGGTGCGGCCGGTGGTGCGCTGGTTGTCTTCTCCATCGTGACTATGGACAAGCTGAAGATCGACGACCCGGTCGGTGCTATCTCGGTTCACGGTGTGGTCGGTATCTGGGGCCTGCTGGCGGTACCGCTGACCAACGACGGTGCCACCTTCGGCGGTCAGCTTGCCGGGCTTTTAACCATCCTGGTCTGGGTGTTTGTAACCAGCCTGATCGTCTGGCTGGTGATCAAGGCCATCATGGGTGTGCGCGTCAGCGAAGAGCAGGAGTACGAAGGCCTGGATCTTGCCGAATGCGGTATGGAAGCCTACCCCGAGTTCACCGGTACACGCGGTTCCGGTATGTAACAAATCGGCAGGAAGCCAAAACCAAAAGGGCGCCCTCGGGCGCCCTTTTTTATTCACTTTTCAGATATTCTGGAAGCAACGCAGAGGACGCGGAGGCGCAGAGTCGCAGAGTAAAAATTTTATCTATCTTTAAATTTAACGTTTCATTGGTATAAAGCGACGATACGCTAACTATGGTACAAATACATTTTTCTTCTCCGCGACTCTGCGCCTCCGCGAACTCCGCGTAATTGAAATGTAATTCGAGAATAGACGGTTTTATATTACAAATTACAATTTGTTATGGGTACCGTCGCAGTAGGGTTTGTCGGCGGTGTGTTTGCAGCCGCAGAGGTAAACGGTTTTTTTCTCATCAATCGTGAATTTGACCGGTTCGAAGTCGGTGTCCTTGTGCGAGCCGTCGCAGAAGGGCTGGTTGGTGGATTTGCCGCAGGCGCACCAGAAGTAATCTCCGGGCTCCAGTTCGACAGCATAGGGGGCTTTCTGGGCAATAACCGGTTCGGACATGGGCTTCTCCTTCTCGTTATAATCGCTATGCATCATAACAATGCTGCGGCAAAATAAAACATCTAATGGTTCAGGGGGCTTTAACGGTGTCGGGTGTGGGGAAACGGGATTGAGTGAACTGGGGATCGAGGCGCTGCAGGTGCAGCAGGTTACACTCGATGTGACGATCAACAAATCCGAGATCGTCTGTCTGGGCGGACCTTC
Source organism: Thiohalophilus sp. (assembly GCF_031581315.1). Taxonomy (GTDB): domain Bacteria; phylum Pseudomonadota; class Gammaproteobacteria; order UBA6429; family Thiohalophilaceae; genus Thiohalophilus. Next base: position 12,955 of record NZ_JAVLAZ010000054.1, on the reverse strand, counting down.
CGGCAGCGGCAAAAGCCTGTTGCTGCGGGCGATTGCCGATCTGATCCCGCACCGGGGCCGGGTGCGGCTGGATGATATCTGGTGTGACATGCTGCCCGCCCATCAGTGGCGGCGTCAGGTCGGCCTGTTACCGGCGGAGTCACAGTGGTGGCGCGATCGGGTGGGCGAACATTTTACCGACCCCGAGCCGTCCTGGTTTGAACAACTTGGGTTTTCGATGGATGTTCTTGGCTGGGAAGTGGCCCGTTGTTCGACCGGGGAAAAGCAGCGCCTGGCGATCCTGCGCCTGTTGTGCCAACGGCCCAAAGCCCTGTTGCTCGATGAACCGACCGCCAGCCTGGATCCGGACAGTATCAGCCGGGCGGAGACATTGTTACAGAACTATGTGCGTGATGCCGCCGCGCCGGCGATCTGGGTGACCCATGATCCGCAACAGCAACAGCGTGTCGCCCGGCGCCGACTGGTGATTCGCAACGACCGGGTGGTGGAGGAGACGCTGTGAATATTATCAGTCTGACACCGCTGGATCTGGGTCTGGCCGCGTTGCTGGTGGTCGCGCTGGCCGGAATATCGTTGTGGCTGAAACTGGGAGTGACCCAGCGGCTGTTGATCGCCGCCCTGCGCACGACGCTGCAGCTGTTGCTGGTCGGCCTGATTCTCAAGGTCTTGTTCGAGAACGTCACCCTGTTGTGGGTGGTACTGATTGCCTCGGTCATGGTGCTGATCGCCGGGCGCGAAGTGATGGCTCGCCAGCAACGGCCGTTCCGGGGGCGCTGGGGCTATGCCCTGGGCACTCTGTCGATGTTTGTTTCGGCCTTTGCCACCACGTTGTTTGCCTTGCTGATCATTATCAATAACGATCCCTGGTATCAGCCCCAGTACGCCATTCCCTTGCTCGGCATGATGCTGGGCAATACCATGACCGGGGTGGCGCTGTCGCTGGACCGCCTGACCAACAACGCCTGGCAGCAACGCGCTTTGATCGAAACCCGCCTCGCCCTGGGGCAGCGCTGGCAGGATGCACTGCGCGAGACGGTTCGCGAGAGCGTCCGCGTCGGGTTGATTCCGATCATCAATGCCATGGCAGCAGCGGGGATCGTCAGCCTGCCGGGGATGATGACCGGACAGATCCTGTCGGGGACGGCACCGGTGGAGGCGGTCAAATATCAGATCCTGATTATGTTCATGATTGCCGCCGGGACCGGGTTTGCCATCTTACTGGCCAGTTGGCTCGGAGCGCGGCGGTTGTTCGACGATCGGCAGCGTTTGCGGCTGGATCGCCTGAGGGAGGCAAAGCAATGAAACGGAAGATTCAACAGCTGGTTAGCGGTCTGTTGCTCGCGAGCCTGCTGAGCGTATCCATGGCAGCCGACGTCTATAAATGGACCGACGAACAGGGCCGGGTACATTACGGCGATAAACCGCCGGAGAAAGGCGCCCAATCCATGGATGTGGACCCTGGCGAGTCCTCTGGCAGCCCGATACCCGGTGACGCCGAGCGGCGTGAAAAAACCCGCCGCCTTTTGCGCGCCTATGAAGAAGAGCGGCGCATCAAACAACAACGGGAACAACGCCAGCAAGCGCAAGCCGCCGAACGGCGCAAGCGTTGTGCCTGGGCCCGGGATCGCCTGCGACGCTATCAGCAGGCGGGCCGGTTATATGATCTGGATGAGCAGGGTAATCGTAAAATTCTCGGTGACAGCCAGCGCCAGCAGGCCGAGGCCCGCGCGGCGCAGGAAGTCAGGCAATGGTGCGACTGAACAGGCATTTGCAATACCTGTTCGCAGAGCTTGCTTCAGTGCTGATGTGAGTCAGCCATGGTCTCGTTGCCCATAGTCAGATTGGCTACCAGCTCCAGCGTAATATCCTCGAAGCGCACCACCTCGCCACCATGCTCCGCGATAAATTCTTCGGCAGCGGCTTTTTCCGCAAACGAGGCCAGTGTCGGGCCCATGGCGCCGGTCATGGGATGATGGATGACATACCATGCCTGCCGGGCATCGGTGAATGCCGAGTTGTCCGGTGATTCCCATGTGGTTGAACCCATGTCGTGGGTGTAAATCTGTGTGATTCTCGAACGCACTTCCGGTTGCAGAATATGACTGAACAGATCCCGGGTAGAACAGTATTTAAATGGCGTCGAGTTGTTGCGAATAAAAGCCTGACCTTTGGGGCCGGGATGGTTGTGAATCGTCATGCCGCAGACATGGCACTCATCACCATTACTGATTGGAACCGGCTTGTGGGTCTGAGCGGATTCATTGCCACTATCACAACCGCTTAGCAATAGCAGGGCGGCAAAAACCGGGATAACAATCGAATAGTGTATTTTCTTCATTCAGGAGATCCTCTTGTGAAATAACCAGGCGGCCACTGAGAAAGGGACGATCACCCACAGCAGCAGTATCCCGGCCAGCAGGCCCGGCCTGAACAGTTGCGCCGAGGCGACCGAGACCAGACCGGAGTAAGCCTGCGTTGCCTCAAAGCCGGCCAGGTTGGCGAGTCGAAACACGTCTGTCGGGTTAAGTAACAGCAGGTACGGAAACAGGTCCGAGGAAACCGCCCCGTCGGAGGCAACCAGCAGGCCCAGCAGCCCCAGATCGAAGACCAGCACAAACAAAAACCAGACGATCAGGGCCAGGCCGGCGGCCCGGGATTTTTCACTGACCAGGGTGCTGATCAGGTAGGCGATGGCGATAAACACCCAGCCGAGCAGAACCGAGGTCAGAATAAACCAGCCCAGTGAGGACCACAGATCGAGGGCGGAAAAGTTACCGCTCAGGGTGGCGATGACAATCCCGGCCAGACCGAAACCGGCAATGGTCGAGATTGCCAGCGCGGCGGCATGGCCCAGGAATTTTCCGCCGAGCAATTGCAGATGCGTCAATGGATAACTGAGCAACAGTAGCAGGGTGCCCTGTTCCTCCTCGCCCACCACACTGTGATAGGCCAGCAACAGCGCAATCAGCGGAATAATATAAATCGCCAGGCTGGCCAGACTGACGATCGTGGTATCCAGCGAAACAAAACCGACCTGGCCGGCCGTGGCCGCGCCAAAGTAGGCCAGTCCCAGGGCGAACAGGGCCAGTACCACCGTAATAGCCAGAATCCAGCGGTTGCGCAGGCTGTCGCGAAATTCCTTGCGGGCAACCGTCATTATCTCATGCATGGCCGGTGTCTCCGCCATTGTTGTAATAGGTATACAGTGTTTCCAGTGACGGGGCCTGTACATCAATATCCTCAATCCCTTTATCGGCCAGCAGCTCGCGCATAATCGTCAGTTTCTTTTCTCGCTTGATGGTCAGGGTCAGGGTATTGTCAGCGTACTGGTATGAGCTGATTCCGGCATGGGGTAAATGATCCGGATCAAATCCGTCGGGCCAGTTGCCGCGGGCCCGAATCGTCAGGGGCAGGGCCGCCTCGCGGCGTAGATCATCGAGCGTCCCCCAGGCCCGCAGGCGGCCCGAATCGAGAATCGCCACGCGGTCCACGTGCTGTTCGATACCGGGCAACACGTGCGAGGAGAGCACGATGGTGGTGCCCTGGCGACGCAGTTCATCCAGGGTCAGGAAAAAATCACGCGTGGCAATGGGATCGAGACCAACAGTCGGCTCGTCCAGCAGCAACAGCTTGGGCGAGCTGAGCAGGGCCTGCGCCAGGCCCAGTCGCTGGCGCATCCCTTTTGAATAGGTTTTAACCCGGCGATCGGCGGCCTGGGCAAGAGTGAACTGTTCGAGAAGTTGTCGGACGCGTGCCCGATCGATCCGTTTCAGACGGGCAAAATACTCAAGCACCTCGCGGCCGGTCAGTTGCTCGTAAAAGCCGACACTTTCGGGTAAATAGCCCCATTGCAGGCGCAGGGACTTGCTCTGTTTGCCCCGTGGCGAGTAACCCAGCACGGTCACGCTGCCGCGCGTCGGGGCGATTACACCGAGAATTAGCTTGATGGTAGTGGTCTTGCCTGCCCCGTTGTGGCCCAGCAGGCCAACGATCTCGCCGCGTTCGATGGTCAGCGACAGCTCGTCGAGTGCAGTGACGCCGGCGTAGGTTTTGCCAACCTGGTTCAGTTCGATGCAGGCGCTCATTGCAGGTCCTCTGATACGGATGCGGGGTTCATTCGCGGATAGCTGTCCTTGACACCCTGTGGGCGCAGGACGGGAAATTGTTCCTGCACCCAGCGCAGGGTCTGGATGGCCGGGCTGTTTAACAGGATCTTGGCAGAGGGATATTTCCATAAAATATGATCGACCCCATCAATCGGCTGATAAGGTTTATCGCCAATGCCGTCCGCATCCAGATCCCAGCCAAGATAATCGGTCCAGTAATTACCGTGGCCATCCTTCGACCATTCCTGGGTATTGGTGGATACATACTTGACCTGGGTTCGGTTTTTCAGAAAGTTGTTGCTGTGGATCTGGTTCTCCTTGGAGCCGGCGGTCAGGTGAATCCCGATTCCGCTGTTGGCAAAGGTATTGTTATGAATCTTGTTTTGCTGTGAATTGTAGACGAACAATGCCTTCCCTTCGCCACCCGGTATGGCCTTGTTAGTCTGGCCCACGGATGAACCGTGTGATATATCCGATACGGTATTGTTTGCAATTGTGCTGTAGAGGATATAGTTCATCAGTATCCCGTAGTTCTTGTCATTTTGTGTACGGTTTCCGGTGACGGTCAGATATTTTGATTGCATCAGGGCATAGCCGGTACGCGTATCGTTGGTTCGATTACCGATAACTTCGTTATGATAGGAATACATATAATGTATTCCGTAGCGCAGATGGTACAGATGGTTGTCGCGAAGAACGTTATGGTTGCTGGTGTCGATATAAATTCCGTCGCGGGTATCGCGCACGCGATTGCCAATCACCTTTGTCTTGCGTGTATTGAAAAGATGAATTCCATTACCGCGATCCTGGGAGCGAATCGACGGATCGCCCTGTATCTCGTTGTTTGAGATCATCGCCTCCTCGGTGTTCTGCAGCCAGATGCCAAAGGCGCTGCTTTCAATCCGGTTGTCCTCAATCGTGGTTCGGTAGGCGGTATCCTCGATAAATACCACGGCGTTCATATCGGTCAGGTTCGCGCCCGAGTTACGCAGGCGAAGATTTCTGATAGTGACATCCGACGATCGAATACGTATTACATCGCCGTGATTGTTTCCGTCAATAATCGCACCAGTCTGACCTTGCAATGTCAGTGGCTTTTCGATAATCAAGTTGGCCCGGTATTCGCCGGGTTCGAGTAAAAGCGTATCGCCAGCGTTCGCGTTAGCGATAACCTCGACGAGGTCGTGTCTATCGGGGTTGATTCGAAATGTGGCGGCATACGTTTCGCTATACATCATCACGGCCATTATTATCAGCAGGTTTTTGGCAACAGAAGGCGTGATGAGTCTCATGATCTATGAATGCGGTAAATTCAATTGGGATGTATCAAGTAAGTGGTTTTTTGGTTAAAAGTCGCGCACCAACCCGTTTTATAACGGGCTGATGCGCGGCATTACATCAGCTTCGGATCGTTTTGGTGTCAGGCTTCGACAATAAAACGACCGCGCATTTCCATATGCAGGGCATGGCAGAACCACTGGCAGTAGTACCAGAATACCCCGGGTTTATCGGCGGTGAAGGTGACCGATGAGGTCTGCTGCGGACTGATCTCCATGGCAATGCCGTGGTTGACCAGGGTGAAGCCGTGACTGACGTCCTCGATTTGATCGAGATTGGTGATCGCGATCGTTACTTCATCACCTTTCTTGACCCGGATCTCGGTCATACCGAAGTTCGGCGCCACGGAGGTCATGTAAACCCGGACTTTTTTACCGTCGCGGATAACTTTGTTGTCTTTCTCCAGTGTAATACCGTCCTTCTTGGCCATGGCAACGGTTTCGGCGAAATAGGGATCATTGCGATCCCAGATCTTTTTGGTTTTGATCTTGCTGCGGTGTATCATCTCGCAGTCATGGGGCTCGGCAAAGGCGGGGCCATCATGCACCAGTTTCATCTCCTCGCCGGAGATATCGACGAGCTGATCGTTTTCCGCATGCAGCGGGCCGCAGGGCAGGAAACGGTCCTTGGAGAACTTGGACAGGACCATAAGCCATTTGCCGTCGGCCTCGCGGGACTCACCCATGGTGGTGTGGTTATGACCCGGCTGATAATGGACATCCAGTTTCTGGCGAATATAGTTGACATCTTCCCCGTTATAGGCGCGCACGGCATCAGCGATGTTCCATTTGGCAACCTGACTGTCGATGAACAGGGTGGTATAGGCATTGCCACGACCATCAAAGGCGGTATGCAGCGGGCCCAGTCCCAGCTCGGGTTCGCCGGCGACCGCATCGCGGGGATCCTTGAGCTTGTCAGCAAACAGATCGTCCAGTTTGTCGATGTCGATCAGGGTGACAGTGGGTGAAAGCTTGCCATTAGCCACAAAATACTTGCCGTCCGGCGAGGTGTTGAGCCCGTGCGGGCTTTTGGGGACAGGGATATAACGGGTCAGTTTGGAGCCCTTGCGGCCATCGACAACCGGGACTTTGGCATCGCCCAGGGTCTCGTAATTGCCGTTCTTGATCGCCTGTTCGATACGCGGGATGTTGAAGACCACCACCCAGTCGCGCTCATTTTTCATTGTTTCCTGCAGGGTGTAGCCTTCTTCACTGTTGTAACAGGTCGAGGCGGCATATTTACCTTTATAGTCGGCGTCCGTGTTATCCAGGTTCCCGTCGACGATGACCTGGAAGGCCATTTCCATCTTCTCCGCGTCAATGGCGTTGAACATGGTGTAGTACTTGCTATCGTCATCGGAAAAGCGGCCATCATTGGGATGAGGAATCCGGAACTCGGCATTGGCGAAGACATATTTCGTCTCGGGCACTTTTTGCAGGCGCATACCGTGCATAGCCTGGACATTGGGCACGTCGACGATTTTGTCGGTTTTCATGATATCGCAACGAATGCGGGCCACCCGGGTATTCGCCTTGTCGTTGATAAACACATAACGTCCGTCATGCTTGCCATCGGTAAAACTCATGTGCGGATGATGGGTGTCGCCATTCAGGGGGGCGTTGTCACCGAGGACACGTTTGGACTCATTGGTCAAACCGTGGCCGGTAGCGCCGCAATAGTTAAATACCGGGATACGCATGAGTTCGCGCATGGAAGGAACACCCAGCACGCGGACTTCACCACTCTGGCCGCCGCTCCAGAAACCGTAATATTCATCCAGTTCCCCGGGGCCAACATGGACCTTCAGCCCGTCACCCTCAGGGGCCGCCCAGACCTTGTAAGGCAGCACGCCCGAGGCCAGACCAAACCCGGCGGCACCGGCCAGACCGGTGGATTTGAGGAAGTTACGACGGGATGCGCCGTGTTCGTTGTCGATATCGCTCATGATAGCTCTCCTTATGGTGCGTTGTTTTGGTCAGTGTGACGATAATCCGGACTAGTTGTCGTTGTTGCTCGTGTTGCCGACAGGCGGAGGAGCTGCCTTCATGCCGGCATCGGTGTCAGAAGTCTTCTCCATCCACTGAACTTTCTGACGGTTTCGGGCCGCTTTTTCATGCTTGCGGCGTCTGTCCACCAGCGGCGGGCATTTGTGGTTGTCCCAATAGGTGACCTGGCAATCCAGGCAGTAATGACATTCGTTGACGTTAATCTCGCCGGTGTCATGAATGGCCTGAATTTCACATTCATTGGCGCATATCTGGCAGGGATGGCCGCACTCCTTGCGACGACGCAGCCAGTCGAACAGGCGCAGGCGGGCGGGCACCGCCAGCGCCGCGCCCAGCGGACACAGATACTTGCAATAGAACTTGCAGTTGAAGGCGGAGACGACGACCAGACCAAAGGCGTACAGGAAGAACGGCCACTGGCGATCGAAATGCAGGGTGATCGCGGTCTTGAAGGGCTCGACCTCGGCGTAATATTCGGCCGTGCTGAGGGAGCCGAGCGAGATGCCAAACAGCGCCAGCAGAATAATGTATTTGATTGCCCAGAGCCGGTCGTGCACCAGGGTGGGAAAGTTGTATTGTGGAACCTTGAATTTAACCGCTACCTGGTTGACCAGTTTTTGCAGGGCACCGAAAGGACAGAGCCAGCCACAGTAGACGCCGCGACCCCACAGCAGCAGGGTGACGGCGACAAAGCTCCAGAGAATGAACATCACCGGATCGATCAGGAACGACTCCCAGCTAAAGCCGCTGATTAGCGAGTTAACAAAGGTCAGCACATTGACGATGGAAAGCTGCCCCAGCATGTACCAGCCGATCACAAACAGCGTATAGAGCAGGAAACCGGTGCGCAGATAACTCACCAGCCGGGGGTAACGGACCAGCCAGTCCTGCAGGAACAGGATCAGGGTCAGAACCACCAGGCCGATGACCAGTATGGCAATCTGGAAAGTCCGGTCATACCAGACTTCCACCCACATGGGCTCCTCTTCGGTGGCCTCGGCCCGGGGCGCCGGTTCAGTGACATATTTGGGCGGGATCTCGTAACTGCCGGTAAAGTCGGTGAAGATACTGTCCAGGGGACCGGTGGCGCGGCGTACCAGCAGGGAGATACTCCAGGGCTCACCCGGGTCAAACGCATACTGATCGCGAATGATAAAGATGGCTTTTTCCGATAATTCGGGCATGCCGTCCAGATAGACGTCTGACAGGCGGTAAAAATCGAGATCCCGGAAGTTGACCTGCTGATCGCCCTGGGCGACGTTGATCCGATCGAAAATGCCGCCGCGGACATAACCGGAACCCTTGAAGGAGTAGTTGCCGTTGGCCATCACGGCGATGGCGTGCTCGCCGGGTTTCAGCTCGGCCATCAGCCGGTTGTACTGACTTTCGCCCAGTAGATTGCGACCGATGGTGGGCACATTCAGGTAGGTATAATAAAGATCGATAAACACATCGCAGCGTTCGCCCGTCGGCACCTCGGTACAGATGCTTTTGACGGTACCCCGGTCTTCGCCTTCCGTGCCCTCGAACGCTTCTTCGACATCCTCGTTACTCAGCAGCATCCGGCGGATGGCGCCATTGCCGGTCAGATAGGTCCAATCGGCCTGTTCAAAAACATCCTTGCGGACTTTGGCCGGCTCATGTGTGGCGCTTCTTCGCGGGGTGGTAATGCCCCGTGATTCGGACACCATACGTGCCGATTTCAGGATAGTGCGGTTGATGACGATGACCGTGACCGTGGCGCCGGTGATCGCGTCGACGTGGGTGCGCCCTTCGCGCTCTCTGCCGCCCACTTTGATGCGCTCGGTGACCGAATGGCCGATGTATTGATCGGCAAAACGATCCAGGGACTCTTCCGGGATACCTACCAGCAATATCGGTTCGTGATGTTCTATGACCCGGGTACCGGTAATCAGGCCTTCCATGTCGATGCCGATGAGCAGATTGACCGGTTTGCCCGAATAGGCGGGGATTTTGACGCTGTCGGAAGACTCGAAAACATAGCCGATTACTTCACCATCTTTATAGACGGCGGCGGCCGGCGGATCGCCCTCCAGCTCGCCGAAGCGATCCGCTTCGGGGAACATGTCCCGTATCTGGGGATGTTTGTCATCGAATCCGGCCAGGGCGGTGAGAGGCAAAACCAGTAATAAGGCGATGGTTACCAGCGTGAGTCGCCCTCGGGAGATCAAGCTGTCATGCGCAAGGGGCTGTCTGAAAGTCATCAGGTCGTACGAACCTTGTATTATTCTGGTCAGCCGGCTGAATCCGTATCGGGAGACAGAAGGTGAACCACCATCGTGGTTATATTCAGCAATCCGGCACCTTATCTGTGCACCTTCTAATCAGAGGAATGTTGCTTGCAGGAGTCAGATACGCCAGCCACGAAAGCCGGCGTGTCTGATATAAGCCACAGACTGTCTGATATGCTACAAAAGTAGCATATGAAAGTAATCTTTCCACTTGACCGAGGTCAAAATCGAAAAGTAATCAGGTACTTGATTGCCGCGCTACGTTACTGGGCGTCTAAAGTGGGCGGGTCGAGGTGGCAGACAGATGATTGCAAGAGGGTGATGGCGATATATTCACCAGATATGGGCAATGAATCATCAATCGGCCTGGAGGGTGGGTGGTCACCCGCATTCAACAGGCAGAAGCGCAAAGATTGCTGTAGTAGGGATGCGATGGCGTTATTTGCCAAGATGCTGGCGCAGAAAGGTCGGCATGGCAAAGGCCGCGCGGTGAATCTCGGGGTTGTAATAACGGGTCTCGAACGGCCGCTGTGCCGCCTCCTGTTCACGGAAGCGGGTCAGATCCTGCACCTTGCCGGCCAGGGTACAGCTCCACCAGCCGCTGGGGTAGATCGGCTGTGGAAAGCCCAGGGTGTTAACGGCGGCAAAGCCGGCATCAGCCATGGCGGTATGCATCTCTTTTAATAAGCGTTGATGGATCAGCGGCGATTCACTTTGCTGTACCAGCAGGCCTTCCGCACCCAGCGCGCGGTGACAATCGCGGTAGAACTGTTCGGTAAACAGGCCTTCGGCCGGCCCGATGGGATCGGTACTGTCGACGATAATCACATCATAATGGCCGGCCCCGGCATCCTTGACCCACTGAATGCCGTCGACAAAATGGAACGCGGCGCGCGGGTCGTCGTTGGCGGTGCACAGATCCGGGAAGTATTGTTCTGATAAGCGGGTGACCTGCTCGTCAATTTCAACCTGCTCGCAGCTTGTCACCCCGGGGTGTTGCAGGACTTCGCGCAGCGTGCCGCAGTCTCCGCCGCCGATGACCAGCACCCGTTTGGGATCCGGGTGGGTGAACAGTACCGGGTGGGTCATCATCTCGTGATACAGAAAGTTGTCCCGATCGGTGAGCATGATAAAGCCGTCAATGACCATCAGCCGCCCCCATTTCTCGGTGTCGAAGATCTCGATTTTCTGAAACCCGGTCTGCACCCCGGCCAGCTTTTCCTTGATTTTGAAAGAAAAGGCAGAGCCGGCTTCAGCGCAGATCTCGGTAAACCATTCTGTGTCGGATAACATAACACCACTCCGGAAAATGCTTGGCGTAAGCAGGGAAACTGCCATTATACTTGAAACCCCGGCCCCGAATAAAACAACATCAGGTGATCATGTCAGACTGGAACAGACAACAGGCGCTTGCCACCTATAGCGTGGCCTATTGGGGAGAAGGCTATTTCGGGATTAACGAGCAGGGGCATATGCTGGCCCATCCCGATCGTCAGGCGCAGAACCGGGGTATCGATCTCTATCAGCTGGCAGACGAGGCCGTACGCGAACATAACGTGACCCTGCCGATCGTGGTTCGGTTTACCGATATCCTGAACAATCGTCTGGATACCCTCTGCCAGAGCTTTCACGAGGCGATGGCCAGTGATGCCTATCAGGGCAAGTACACCGCAGTGTACCCCGTCAAGGTCAATCAGCAGGCCAGTGTTATTCGACAGCTGGTCGAGCACGGTCAGGAACGGGTCGGCCTGGAGGCCGGCAGCAAGCCGGAGCTGATGGCGGTACTGGGGTTGTCCCGCCCGGGCGGGGTGATCGTCTGTAACGGTTACAAGGATCGCGAATATATCCGTCTGGCGTTGATCGGCCGCAAGCTCGGGCACCAGGTCTATATTGTGATCGAAAAGCTCTCCGAGCTGGAGCTGGTGATGAGCGAATCGCAGGCCCTGGGTATTGCGCCACTGCTGGGTGTGCGGGTGCGGCTGGCTTCTATCGGCGCCGGCAAGTGGCAGAACACCGGCGGCGAGAAAGCCAAGTTCGGCCTCTCTGCTGCGCAGGTGATCTGGGTGATCGAGCGGTTGCGCGAAGCCGGTATGAGCGACAGTCTGCAGATGCTGCATTTTCATCTCGGCTCGCAGATCGCCAATATCCGTGATATCCAGCGCGGCATGCTCGAATGCGCACGCTATTTTGTCGAACTGCATCGCATGGGAATCAACATCCGTTGTGTGGATGTCGGTGGCGGCCTGGGGGTTGATTATGAAGGTTCGCGTTCGCGCAGTTTCTGTTCCATGAACTACAGCATACAGTCCTATGCCAATAATATCGTGCATGTCCTGTGGGAAGCGTGCGAGGAACATGGGCTGGCGCACCCAGATATCTTTACCGAATCAGGCCGGGCCATGACCGCCCATCACGCAGTGTTGATTACCAATATTATCGACACCGAACAGGTGCCCGATGCCAGTGCCATGCTCGAGCCGCAAAGCGACGATCCGCTGGTCTTGCAGGATATGTGGCATTGCTACGAGGCGATTCAGGAGGAAACTTCCAGCCGCGCGGGCATGGAGATCTATCATGACATCAAGCACTGGCTGAGCGAAGCGCAGAGCATGTATACCCATGGAGTACTGACACTTGACCAACGTGCCTATGCCGAGGAGCTGTATTACGTCACCTGTCAGCGGGTGCACGAACTGTTATCCGCCAGCAATCGGGTGCATCGTGAAGTGCTGGATGAGCTGCATGACAAGCTGGCGGACAAATACTTCGCCAATTTCTCGCTGTTTCAGTCGATCCCCGATGTCTGGGCCATTGATCAGATCTTTCCGGTGGTGCCGTTGCACCGGCTCAATGAAAACCCGACCCGTCGGGGTGTTATCGAAGACATTACCTGTGACTCGGACGGGCGGATCGATTACTACGTCGATGGCGAAGGGGTCGAGAGCAGCCTGCCGCTGCATCATCTGAAACCGGGTGAACCTTACCTGATCGGGATATTCATGGTTGGCGCGTATCAGGAGATACTGGGCGATATGCATAACCTGTTCGGCGATACCGACTCGGTCAACGTCGCGCTCGATAAGGACGGCAATCACCATATCGAGCAGGTCCTGTACGGGGACACGGTCGACTCGGTGCTCGATTATGTGCATATCAGCGCTGATTTGCTGCTCGACAGCTATCAGAAAAAACTGGCTCAGGCCGACCTGGACGAGAGCGAATCCCGGGAATATCTGAGTCAGCTTGAATCCGG
>NZ_JAVLAZ010000151.1:0-3111 GCF_031581315.1 Thiohalophilus sp. | reverse complement strand
TACCGTTACACCCGAAACCCGATGTACCTGGGTTTCTTGCTGATGCTTGTCGCCTGGGGACTTTTCCTGGGCAGTGTTTTTGCCGCCCTGCTGTTGCCGCTATTCATCATCTACATGAACCGCTTCCAGATCCTGCCTGAGGAACGGCACATGCGGGCATTGTTCGGGGAGGCCTACCTGCACTATATGTCTCAGGTCCGTCGGTGGCTTTAAGGTAGAGAAACTATGTGAAGTCGCGAGGAATCTTCAGGTCCCATTCGCGGGAAAAAATTCGTTTCTCACCTTCCCATGCATCCAGTTCCGCCCATACGTAAAAATTCTCTGTATCTGCCGTCAGTATGGTGTGTGTGCGCGTGTGAACGGACCAGTCACCCCGTTCAAAATGGCGTTCGGTTTTGGTCTCCCCCTTTGGCGAAGTGAAGTCGTCGTCCCGGTAGGTGTACCAGTTGCGTGTACAATCTGCGATTGTCATATCAATTTCGTCAATCCGGAACTCTCCAAGGTCCTGAATAACTTCCAGTATCGACAAATCCTCGGCCAGGTCCCGGTGCACCAGCCAATTGTGATGGGAGGGTTGAAGTCGTGTGATACCGATTGGCGGGGTGCCCTCCGGCGGCTCAAAACCTATGGCGGTATCTGTGTCGCTTATAGGTCGCACCGGTAGCTCCAGAAGGGAATTGCCGGAGCGAACAGTGAGTCGCACTGCTTCCGGGGGCGGCCATGCCAGCGCCCAATAGGAGGTGGAGATACTAAGGCGAAGCCGATGCCCCCGGGGGAATACCTGGGCGACATGATTCATTGGTATCCGAACCTGGAAGAATTCGCCGGGCACGAGTGCTTCTGGTCGGTCACTCCCCTGGCGGTGATTGAGATTCATAAGGCCGTAGGTCACCCGTGTAATCTTGTCATCCGGGGCTGCGTCAGACAGCCTTACGGCTACCATGGCTACCGGCTGGTTGCTGGCCACCTGTAGCTCCACTACCGGCGCGCCCAGAATTTCCAGGTCTTCTGTGAGCGGAGCACTCTCGAAAACCAACGCACCACCATCTTCCTCGCGCTGATCGTGAGGCAGGTCCGGGGCGGCAGTGTACGAACACCATTTGCCGGCAAACAGGCCCACACTGAGTGGAGACTGGATGGGCATGTCCACCTTCTCGCCTTTCTCACTCTGTCCTTTTTCCTCAACCAGCTGCCAGGGACCGAGCCTGAATTGGCGCGCGGTGATGCGTGGCGAGGGCCAGTTTGGCTCCGCAACCCAGCGGCCGGGCCGCTCACTATAGGATGTGGTGGGCGGTACACTGTCCTGCATCCAGGCGCGCAGCATGGGTTCGGCCATGATTCCGGTGTCGTGGCCTTTCAGCCAGTTATCCCACCAGCGTAACGTTTCCTGCAAAAAGCCGATCGCCGGGCCCGGAATGCCCTGGTGCGGATACTTGTGTCCCCAAGGCCCGATCAGCCCCTGGCGCGGAACGTCAAGGTGCTCAAGCAACCGGAAAATGGCATTGGTATAGCCGTCCGCCCAGCCGCCGACGGCCATAACCGGACACTGGATGGCAGTGTAATCCTCGCAGACGGATCCATGGTGCCAGTATGGGTCGCGACGCTGGTGCCGTAACCAGGTATTCAGCCAAAGGCCGCTGCCCTCCAGTCGTTCCAGCCACATGTCGCGCCAGCGCTCGCCCACAATTTCAGGGTCAGGCGGGCAGCTGTTCACTGAGAACATTGTTGTCGACTCGGAAAGATTGTCGGTCAGCAAGCAACCGCCCATGTAGTGCATATTGTCCGTGTACAGGTCATCGGTAGAGCAGGCAGTGACGATGGCTTTCAAGGCTTCCGGTCGCCGTGCCGCAATCTGCAGTGCGTTAAAGCCGCCCCAGGAAATGCCCATCATGCCGACATTGCCGTCGCACCAGGGTTGTTCGGCAATCCAGTGGATCGCCTGTAGTCCGTCATCCAGCTCTTGTTCCCGGTACTGGTCAATCATAACGCCATCCGAGTCGCCACTACCCCGCAAATCCACCCGCACACAGGCGTAACCGTGCCCGGCCAGGTAGGGGTGGGTAATGGCGTCCCGGGCGCGTGTCAGGTCCCGTTTGCGATAGGGGATATATTCTACGATGGCTGGTACCGGGTGATGCCAGGCCGATAGTGGCCGCCATAGGCGCGCTGCCAACCGACTGCCATCAGCCAGAGGAATCCAGACGTTTTCAACCGTTTCGATTCTGTGGGGCAGGGAATCGGGATGCACTGTGGTAAGGCTCATGCTGACGCCTCCTCATCCACAGGTTCAAGTTCGAAGGGTAACAATTCCACGGCCCGATGATATTTTTCCAGCATCTCGTGGGTAGTCTGTGCGGCGACATGCACCTCTGCCAATACATAGCTATAGGCATCCTGATCGATTAGCGATGACAGTCGCTGGCCTTTTTTCAGTTTGAGGATGACATCCGTATCAGACTGTTCCTTCAGTAAAAGGTCCAGATCCTTTTTGGTCGGCACCCGGATTGCTACTGCGTCATCCTGGGTATAATGCCGCAGCAAAAATTTGGCGGCATGTTTATATGGCCCCTTGCCTTCAACAAAGTGTGGCTCATCGCCGACCGCCACATGCACGGCAATCTCGTGATTCGACATGCCGTCAACTTTTTCGAACTGGTAAGAGTGGGACTGGGAGATGCGTGGATTGATCTCAATGATCTGAAGTTTGTCGGTGTCCCTGTCCCAGAAAAACTCCATGTTGAAACAGCCATTATCGAACCCGATATGTTGCAGTACGCGCTCGGCCACATCGATGGCACGTTGCTGTACCCGCTTAGGGGCCTTTGAAGGGTATTCGTAGCGCAGGAAACTCTTGTGATTGTGATCGCGCACCATATCGATCATGCCGTGAACACGATAACGGCCATGCTGAATGCTTCCCTCCGGCGCAATTTCAAGGCCGTGGATCAGTTCCTCGGCGATCAGATAATTGCCACTGATACCGGCGATTGCCTTGGGCAGCCGGGCTTTGGCAAGAATCGCATTGAACGGGTCGCCCAGCCGGTGAATGCGCTCACGTACGATGCCTATGGCCCGGTGAAAATCCCCTGCATCATTGATGCGAAAGCCCAG
>NZ_JAVLAZ010000150.1:0-3112 GCF_031581315.1 Thiohalophilus sp. | reverse complement strand
AGCGCCCCTACTTTCCGCAAAAGGAGATGCTCGCCTTTCATCACCGGGCACAGCGCGCGGATTTTTTTGTCAGCGATTTCGAACACACAATGCAACAGACCCGACGGGGCGATGTCATCTATTGCGATCCGCCCTACGTGCCACTATCGACCTCCGCCAACTTCACTACCTACAGCGCCGGTGGCTTCAGTCTGGACGATCAACAATACCTGGCCGATCTGGCACAAAGCTGTGCAGGACGAAACATCCCGGTATTGATCTCCAATCACAACACGGCCTACACACGCAAAATCTATCAACAGGCCGATAAAAACAAACGCTTCAAGGTACAGCGCTATATCAGCTGCAACGGGAAAAAGCGCAACAGCGCCGGTGAGATTCTGGCGCTGTTCAAATAAAACGGGCGGTATAATTGCCACCCGTTTTATGTCTTACTCCATCAATTCCACTGACGCGGTGCGCATTATTATTTTTTTCTATGAAATGGACACCGTTTCGTAACGCATAGTATCAGGCCACCCGAGTGCCAAATCGGTATTCTTACCCCAACGAGCCTTGATTGTCTCAATAGCACTCTTGTCGATAACGTGGTTTATCTTCCGCTATCGCCCAACGAAGCCGTGCCGCGGTCTGCCTGCCAATTCCCGGCACAGCCTCAAGCTCCGTCGGATCGGCGGCCATCACCGCTTGAACCGTACCAAACCGCTCCAACAGTCGGGCGGCAAGTTCCGGCCCGATGCCCGGACGGTGCGTGGGACGCACCCCAATTCCAAATTGAGGCAAAAACGCCCTGTAGCGCTGCGCGCATCCGGGTCTGCAACTGTGCGTCAATCGGCTCCTAACAGATCCTTCGGGAAAACCCGGGACCTTGCCTCTGGCACCTGTTCTGTGGGAGGGGCTTTCAGCCGCGACCTTTCGAATCCAGGCAAGTCACCGATGGAATCACCACCTACAAAGCCTTGAGGGCATTCGTTCAGTGCAAGTTTTTGTTGAGGCAGCATTTTTTGTATTTTTTGCCACTGCCGCAGGGGCAGGGATCGTTGCGGCCGACCTTGGGTGACTGGCGTTGCCAGGGTTGCTGAAAGGTCGCATTGGCATCAAATGCAAAGGGTGGAATGCCGTCATCGACCAACAGTTCGTCTTGCTCCTCCAATCTGTCCAGATCTTCCTCCAGCCAGCGCCGCTGACGCTGTTCGATGGCCGCCAGATCATAAAACTGCCAGGGATTGGCGAACCGTTCCCAGTCGGGCTGGTCGGTATTGCGAGCAAAGCTCTCATCGATCGACTTCCTGTCAAAGCTCCGATCGAAGTCTTGCTGGCGATCGGCGAGGTGTTCCAGCAGAGAACGATGCCGTTCCCTTGGAAAATCGAGCAGATGCAGGGAGATTAGCATGCGCAGGGTCCAGTCCTCCGATTCCTCGGCGGCAATCCGCGCCAGGCGATCGAGGGTTTCCTCCAACATCGCGCCGCCCTCGCGACCGGCCGCCGCCAGAATAACTTCGGCCATGAAACTGCGCGGATACCAGTCGTATTGTTTATCCTCGAGCGCCGTATGCCATTGCCCGAGCACGGTACCGGGTTTATTGTGCATCAGCGCCGGCCAGTAACCGGCCAGCCATTCCTGCAGGTTATCCTCGTCACCAGTGACAATGGCAAAAAAATAGTCCATTAGCAGTTGCTCGGCCCGTTCCCCGGACATCAGACCGAGGATCATCACCGCATGCAGCGGCAGCCAAAACCGTTCATCGTCCGCGGCCTCCCACGTTGGCCGGGTTTGCAGGAAAGCCTCCAGTTGCGCCAGCATGGCATCGCCGCGACGGGCGCATTCGTCGATGAGGTTGCGCGGCACACGATCGCCGTGCTCCGCCAGTTCATCGAACAACGCCGCCTCCGACATGGCGGTCAGTTCATTCTCTGCGTATACCGGTGACGTTGGTAAAAAGTCCTCGACCTCCAGGCCCAGCATCTCGTTGACCGGTTCGATATTAAACTCGGCCGGGTCGAACTCCTCTCCGAGCCACTCGAGCGCGTCGTCATGCGCCTCGTGTGCCGGATCGGCCAGCGCCGCCAGCAGGTTGGCGTACCCCGGTGGCCCGCCACAGTCCTCGGGCGGACAGGCACCCTCGCCGGCCAGACAGCGGGGAGACGTCGTCTCCGCTTCGGGAACCAGAACCTGTTCGATTTTCAGCTCATGTTCCCAACCGTCACCGAAGTCATAGTCGTACACAATGGTGTCGCCTTCACCGACAAGGTCGGCCAGTGTGACGTCGAATTCGTCCTGCTCTGCCTGGGGTAGTGAGGCCGGATCACCATAGAGCCGCTTGCCGATTCGAAAGGCGTGCGGATGCGCGTCCTCCCAGCCCATGGCGATCTGGATGATCGAGTGCAGATCGCCCAGTTCGGTATCGGCCGTCACCTCGATCCGCCGCCAGACCGACGGCTCGACATGGCGCAGGCAAACCAGAATGCGGTAAATCTTGTTCATAGGTTCACGTGACCCGTTTTGTGTATTGTAATTGGCATATCAGTTCAGCGGAATAACATGATCGCCCTGATGACGGTAAAGCTGCCAGTCGCTGTCGCCGTTGCGACAGGCGCCAAAGCGAAACGGCACGTTGCGCGCATCCCCCAGGATAAAACGATGGTCCTGGTACCAGGCACACAGCCCCTGCTCGCGCTGCTCGATACGATACAGGGCGGGGAACAGCATGAAATCCCGAATATCCTTCAATATATCCTGCCGCCAGACATCGCGTGCCAGTTCGCGCCCGGCACCTTCGCCATAACGGGACAACGTCTGCCAGCTGAGCTGGTTCCACGGCCGATAAATGGCATTGATGCGTTCGAGTATCCCCGCCTGCTCCCCTGAGGCAGGTATTACCTGCTGGCGATGCAGGTTCACATAACTCACGTGATAGTGCTGAGGTTGCTCGATGACGATCTTCCAGTTAAACGGCGACAGCGGTTGCGGCAGGGCATGCACTTTGGCCTGTTCCAGACTGTGCTGCTGGACATATTCCCGACCCAGATCACGCACCTGCCAGGCCTGAAAATGTTGCAGTCCGATATACATCGCCAGCGTGGCCAGACCGACCAGCGCCACCTGTTGACC
>NZ_JAVLAZ010000053.1:12041-16680 GCF_031581315.1 Thiohalophilus sp. | reverse complement strand
TCACGATCGCGCATACCCAGCAGGTACAGAATCGCATCCAGTCCCAGCGTCGCGATGGAGTGTTGCGCCTGCTCGCGAACCAGCGGCTTGGCATGAAAAGCAATTCCCAGTCCGGCGATGGAAAGCATGGGCAGATCGTTGGCGCCGTCGCCAACGGCGATCACCTGTTCGGTACTGATACCTTCCTGCTCGGCCAGTTGCTGCAGCAGTTTCGCTTTCATCTGTCCGTCGACGATCTCGCCTTTGACCTTGCCGGTCAGTTTACCGTTTTTAAAATCCAGCTGGTTGGCATAGACATAATCGACGCCCAGCTTCTCTTTCAGATGATTGGCGAAATAGGTAAAGCCGCCGGAGAGAATCGCAACCTTGTAGCCGAAATGTCGAAGTGTGGAGATCAGTCGTTCGGCCCCTTCGGTAATCGGCAGGTTCTCGGCAATCTGTTGCAGGGTCGACTCTTCAAATCCTTCCAGCAGCGCCATGCGCTGGCGGAAACTCTCGGAAAAATCGATCTCCCCGCGCATGGCCGATTCGGTAATCGCCGCCACCCGGTCGCCAATGCCAGCCACTTTGGCCAACTCGTCGATCACCTCGGTCTGGATCAACGTTGAGTCCATATCAAAGCAGACCAGGCGGCGACTGCGCCGGTAAAGGTTATCCTCCTGCACCGCCACATCGATTTGCATATCCTGGGCAATCTGTAAAAACCGGGCATGCATTCCCGGGATATCCTGAACTTCCCCGGTCAGGGTCAATTGCACGGCTGCCGCCCCGCTCTGTTGCTCGGCGCGATGCAGGGAGAGTCTTCCGGAAAGCCGGCTGACATCCTCGATATTAAACCCGTTTTCGCCCACTACTTCGGTGACGCGAGCAATATGGCGTGCCGTGATCTGCCGTCCCAGCAGGGTCACGATATGCCGTGCCTGTCCCTGCCGGGCGACCCACTGCTCGTAATCCTGTTCATTGATGGGCGTAAAACGAATATCCAGATCCAGCTCATGCGCGCTGAACAGCAAATCCTTGAACAGGGAACAGTTTTTGTTTTCCTGCGGTGCCTCGATCAGCAATCCCAGCGCCAGGCTGTTATGGGTCACGGACTGATCGATATCGAGGATGGGTATATCGTAATCGGCCAGTACACCGGTCAACCGGGCAGTAAGCCCCGGTCGATCCCGACCGGTGACATTAATCAAAACGACTTCACTCATGTTATTCCCACTCGATGGTGCCGGGCGGCTTGCCGGTGATGTCGTAGACCACGCGCGAGATACCGTCGATCTCATTCACAATGCGCCGCGAGACATGATCCAGAAATTCATAGGGCAGATGGGCCCAGCGGGCGGTCATAAAATCGATGGTCTCCACCGCGCGCAGTGCCACCACATATTGATAACGCCGGCCATCACCAGTGACCCCGACGGATTTGACCGGCATAAAGACGGTAAAGGCCTGGCTCACCTTGTCGTATAAATCGTGTTTGCGCAGTTCCTCGATATAAATGGCATCGGCCAGGCGCAACAGATCGGCATATTCCTTTTTGACCTCACCGAGAATGCGCACCCCGAGCCCCGGACCGGGAAACGGGTGACGATAGACCATATCGAAGGGCAGTCCCAGCTCCACGCCGATCTTGCGCACTTCATCCTTGAACAGTTCGCGCAGGGGTTCGCACAGCTTGAGTTTCATGTTCTCCGGCAGGCCACCCACATTGTGGTGGGATTTGATCAGATGCGCCTTGCCGGTTTTGGCGCCGGCCGATTCGATGACATCGGGATAGATGGTGCCCTGCGCCAGCCAGGTGGCATTGGTCAGATTGCCCGCTTCATCATCGAAGACATCGATAAACGTGTTGCCGATGATCTTGCGTTTCTCTTCCGGATCACTGACACCCTGAAGTTTGCCCAGAAAAAGCTCCTCGGCATCCACCCGGATAACCCGAATGCCCATGTGTTCGGCAAAGGTGGCCATCACCTGCTCGCCTTCAAGGTGACGCAACAAACCGTTATCGACAAACACGCAGGTCAGCTGATCGCCGATCGCCTTGTGCAGCAACGCCGCGACCACCGAGGAATCCACCCCGCCCGAGAGCCCGAGCACGACTTCGTCATCGCCGATCTGCGCGCGAATTTCATCGATACTCTGATCGATGATGTTCTCCGGCGTCCACAACCGGCGACAACCGCTGATCTCGTGTACGAAACGTTCGATGAGTCGCTGGCCCTGGTTGGTATGGGTAACCTCGGGATGAAACTGCAGACCATAAAAGTGACGTTCCACATCGGCGATGCCGGCAATGGGTGCGCTCTCGGTAGAGGCCATCAGTTTGAAACCCGGCGGCAGTTCAATAACCCGATCGCCGTGGCTCATCCACACATCCAGCAATCCATAACCTTCGGGACTGGCGTGATCCTCGATATCCTTGAGCAGCGGGGTATGCCCGTGGGCGCGTACCTGCGCATAACCGTATTCATGCCGATCACTGGTTTCCACTTTGCCGCCCAGTTGCATGGCCATGGTCTGCATGCCATAGCAAATACCCAATACCGGCACGCCCAGCTCGAAGATCAGCGGCCAGGCCAGGGGCGCATCCTCGGCGGTCGTGCTCTCCGGCCCACCGGAGAGGATAATGCCATTGGGTGCAAACTCGCGAATCTCGGCCTCGGCCATATCCCAGGGATGCAATTCACAATAAACGCCGGCTTCACGTACCCGGCGGGCAATCAACTGGCTGTACTGGGAACCGAAATCGAGGATCAAGACGCGATCCGAATGGATATCCTGGGACATGGGCAAACTCTCAAATTGGGCCGGATGGACAATAAAGCGGCGATGATCCCGGAAATTGCCTGAAATTTCAAGTATTTTTACTAAAATCAGTAACTTATGTATTAGTCGTACTACTGGTGACGGCCCCGTGAGACTCTATATAATAGAAGCATGAAATATGTAGGTGCCCATGTCAGTGCCGCCGGCGGCGTCCAGAACGCCCCGCTCAATGCCCAGGCCATCGGGGCGCGCGCCTTTGCCCTGTTTACCAAGAATCAGCGCCAGTGGCAGGCCAAACCCCTGAGTCCCGACGCGATCGATGCGTTTAAAGCCAATCTGCAACAGGTCGATATTGCCCCCGAACAGGTCCTGCCGCACGACAGTTATCTGATTAACCTGGGCCACCCGGAGACAACCGCGCTGGAAAAATCCCGCGCCGCGTTTGTCGACGAGATGCAGCGCTGCGAGCAACTGGGTCTGCCGCTGCTGAATTTCCACCCCGGTTCGCATCTGAACAAGATCAGCGAAACACAGAGCCTGGCCATCGTGGCCGACTCCATTAATCAGGCCCTGGAACAGACCCGGGGCGTGACCGCCGTGATCGAAAACACCGCCGGCCAGGGCACCAATCTCGGTTACCGTTTCGAACATCTGGCCGAGATCATCGAACAGGTTGAAGACAAAAACCGGGTCGGAGTCTGCATCGATACCTGCCACACCTTCACCGCCGGTTATGATCTGCGCACGCCCGAAGCCTGTGAGGGCACCTTTGGCGAATTCGACCGGATCGTCGGCTTTGATTATTTACGCGGCATGCACCTCAATGGTTCTAAACCGGATCTCGGCGATCGGGTCGACCGGCATGAATCACTGGAAAAAGGCAAGCTGGGACTGGCCGTGTTTCAGTACATCATGCAGGACAACCGGTTCGAGAATATCCCCATGGTGCTGGAAACACCCGACCCCGATAACTGGGCGCATGAGATCGAGTTGCTGTACAGCTGGCAATGACAATCCTGCATTTCGTTCGCTCCAGCCGGATACCGCTTCGCTCTATCCGGCCTACAACTGGCAGTCACCACTGTGGTATTTCGGATTTCCGACTGCCAACTATCAACTGTCAACTGCCTACTTTAATCATAACCCCTCACGACAGGGGTTGATTCGCCCCCTGTGTGACCTGACATAATAGGTATCACTCAGGTTAAACGGAATTCAGTATGCCTTATTCAGAACAGACGATTACGTCCAAACGCCCCTGGTCGGAGAGCATCTTCACGTTCACCACGACCCGGCCGGAAGGCTTTGAATTCAAAAACGGCGAGTTTGTGACACTGGGCCTGCGTCCGGAAGGCAAACTGATTCCCCGTGCCTATTCGATCGTCTCCACCAATGATGACGACCAGCTGGAATTTTTGAGTATTGCAGTCCCGGACGGCCCCCTGACCAGTCACCTGGCCGAGGCCGATACCGGCAGCCCCATCTGGATCAATACCAAAAGCACCGGCTCACTGACCCTGAACCATGTACAACCGGGACGGAATCTGTACATGCTGGCCACCGGTACCGGGCTGGCACCGTTTATGTCACTGGTGCGCTCCAGCGAAGCCTTCGACCATTTCGAACGGGTCATTCTGGTCCACAGCGTGCGCCATACCCCGGCGCTGGCCTATCGGGAGGAGCTGGAAACACGCCATGGGGATGCGTTCCTGTACGTGCCGACGGTGACCCGGGAAGACTTTCCCAACCGGGCACGCGGCGCGGATCTGTTCCGCTCCGGAGAACTTGCCGAACAACTGGATTTGCCGGCCGCCGATCCCGAGCAGGATCGGGTCATGCTGTGCGGTAATCCGCAAATGAACAAGGACATGAGCGA
>NZ_JAVLAZ010000053.1:2282-11941 GCF_031581315.1 Thiohalophilus sp. | reverse complement strand
TCTTTGACGGCAAAGCGCGGCAGGA
The DNA here is from genome assembly GCF_031581315.1 of Thiohalophilus sp. Classification (GTDB taxonomy): domain Bacteria; phylum Pseudomonadota; class Gammaproteobacteria; order UBA6429; family Thiohalophilaceae; genus Thiohalophilus. The sequence goes on along the minus strand of NZ_JAVLAZ010000053.1, from coordinate 11,916 downwards.
AACTGACGTGTTTACCTCGACCCAGCATCTCGACAATGGTGTCGGTGGAACCCACCTCCAGCGCCACGTCCAGTTTCTCAATCCCGATACCGGTTAGCGCCTGATCCAGTTCTTCGCGGCTGGATGCATGCTTTTCGCGCAACACATAAGGCAGTTCGGTCAGCTGCTCCACGGCCAGCCATTCACTCCGCGCCAGGGGATGGCTGGCACCGCAGACCAGCCACAACTCATCATCGGCCCACTTCTGCACCAGCACATCGGGATGATCCGGCGCATTTTCCATCAGCGCCAGATCGGTCCGCCCGGTCACCAGATGGGACTGGATATCCCGGCCATAGGCCATGCGACTGTCGATCTTGTAATCAGGGTAGCGATCGGCAAACTGGAAAAGCAGATCCGGCAGCAGGTGCTCACCGATAGAGAAAGTCACCTCCAGACCCAGCGTACTTTGCCCCAGATACAGATTCTGTAACTCTTCATACAACGCACGCTGGCGATCCAGGGTCTGGACCGCCAGCAGATAGACCTTTTCGCCCGCGGGCGTGAGTCGCAACCGGCCGCTGACCCGCTCCATCAGCCGGGTCCCGTAACTGGCTTCCAGGGCCCGCAGGCGCTTGGTCACGGCCGGCTGGCCGATATTCAGCGCCACAGCCGCTGCGGAGACGCCGCCCTGCTCGACGATCGCCCGCAGGGCTGCCCAGCCATTGATATCGGGGAAATCTTGATATTCCATAAAGGAATATTTACATAAAGAATTTCATTAGTAAATACTGAAACGCTGTCGCATAATACGCGCCCTCGGTAAGCATATCTTACTAATTTCCTGTAGTTTTCTGTCAGCCGGTCAGTTCGCCGGCAACCAGACTGAACAGACTAACTCCGGGTGATATTCCACAGGGCAATATCAGCGGCCTGAGGAAGCACCCGCAAGCATCCATGGAGTGCATGATGACCAAACCTGCAGACAAACTGGCGCCCGGACGCAAAATGCTCTCGACGGCCACCCTCTACACCATCCTGTATGGCTGCCTGAGCCTGGGACTCTACATTTTATTATTCGTCTTCAACGATGAAATCCGTCACATGGCGGAGGCAACCAGCCGCGGCGACAAAACCCTGTTTTTTATCCCCATCATCATCGCCCTGGTTTTCTCCCTGGTGCACGGCGCCTTCACCGGTTATTTCTGGGAAGCGCTGGGTCTCAAAGCCAAGAAAAAATAATCTTGAGAGGTTAATGTCGTGGAAGCTGTCAATTTTCTGGATCTCAATGCAACAACCGTCTTTTTGCTGTTCCTGGTCGGTTTTATCGGCGGCATGGTCAGCGGCTTCATCGGTTCCGGAGGGGCCTTCGTCCTGACCCCGGCCATGATGAGCCTGGGTGCCCCGGGGGTGATCGCCGTAGCCAGTAATATGGCGCACAAGTTCCCCAAGGCACTGGTCGCCTCCATCAAGCGAAACAAGTATGGCCAGGTCGACATCAAGCTGGGACTCATCATGGGTATTTTTGCCGAGATCGGTGTCTTTGTCGGTAAGGAGTTCATGACCAATATTCGCACCAACTTTGGCGATACAGGCACTGATCTCTATGTCTCCGTGGTCTTTATTGTCGTGCTGGCGCTGGTCGGCGGTTATGTGTTGCGCGATGCGTTCCGTTGCAAACGCGAAGGTGGCGATGTGGAAGGTGCGGAACATATCACGCCGCGTCTGGCCAAATGGGTACAATCGATCAATATTCCCGGCACCATGATGAGCTTCCACTCCATCGGTGGCAAACGCGTCTCGGTCCTGTTCATTGCCCCGTTGGGCTTTGCCACCGGCTTGCTGGCCGCCTCGATTGCAGTCGGGGGGTTCATCGGCGTTCCTGCGATGATGTATGTTCTGGGCGTCCCGGCGCTGATGGCCTCGGCGACCGAACTGGTTGTCGCATTCGTCATGGGCATGGGCGGCAGCCTGTTCTATGCCTGGGAAGGTTTCGTGGACATTCGTCTGGCGATGATCATCCTGGCCGGTTCGCTGTTCGGCGTACAGATTGGTGCTATCGGCACCACCTATGTCCGGGACTACACCGTCAAGATGATCATGGGCATGATTATGATCATCGTGTTGTTTAGCCGGCTGTTCGAGATGCCGGTTTACCTGTCAGATCTGGATCTCATCAGCACTATTTCCGAGGGGACCAGCTCGCTACTGAGCAACATCAGCTTTGGCACTCTGGCGCTGGCATTATTGAGTGGCGCGTTTGCAATCCTTGCTGCACTGCTCAAGGGTATCAAGCAACATAAGAAACAGCAGGCGGATGCGGAATACGCCGCCTCGGTGGCAGAATCCTAAGTCGATTCGCAATGTCACAAAAAACCCGGCCTGTGTGCCGGGTTTTTTGTGCGCATTAGTTTCAGAGCGGCAATGACATCGCGAAAGCAGGAAACCGTCCTTTTCAAGATTCGACGGATTCATCAAGGTTACGAATCAATTTCTGCAGTTCATTCAACGCCACGTTGAGCAAGGCCAGATCCACATGGGCCGATTTGAATTCCACGAACCGTCGACTGTAGCGCTCCAGCACCGATTTATGAGCCTTCCGCCAGTTTTCGAACAGCCGCTTCGCATCGGTATTTGTTTCAAATTCCAACACACTGGCGGTCAACAAACGTTGCAGACGATACAACTCATCGCGCAGGGCGGAACGCGCCAGGCGCGTCCAGTGCTCTTTGCGCGATAATTGGTCGATTTCATCCCGTAACCAGTGCAAGTTCAATGCCGCCCCCAGCCGATTGAATACCTGAGCAACAAAAACCGGACTTTGTTGTGTGTGCAAAGACACTTCAACCATATCCAGCGCCGGAAACAGGTAGGGTAGCCCCGCCATGCGCCAGGCGAAGGATTCGGGAACCCCCTGTTCCTGATAATCCTGTGCCACTTGGGCCAGGGCTTCACTATCCTCCTCAACAACCTGGCCCGGCAGGGCATCAACCAGCGAAGTCACACTGTCCATATACTTGTCGATGGTGGCGCCGATATCCAGCGGACGCGGAACATTTTGCAACAGCCACAACGTGGACTGATTGGCCAGGCGCCGAATGGTGCTTAACATTTCGAGCTGTACCGAGGCCTCGACCTGGTTATCCAGTAATGCAATCTGTCGCCACAAGCCGGGTAAATCAAAGATTTTTCGGGTTGCCAGATAGGCACAGGCGATCTCGGGAATCGGGGCGCCGGTGTGTTCATGCAGTCGAAACGCAAAAGCCATCCCCATCCGGTTAATCATGCTGTTGGCGATGAATGTGGCAATAATCTCCCGGCGCAACGGGTGATTGTTCATATGTTGCGGGTATTCCCGGGCAATCGCCTCGGGAAAATAAATCGGCAGTTCATTAACAAGATATGGTTCGTCAACCGCATCGGAAGTCAGTAACTCCTGATAGAGATCGATCTTGCTGAAAGCCTGCAACACGGCCAGCTCAGGCCGGCTCAAGCCCTGTTCAGTGCTGCGCCGTGCCGACAGATTTTCGTCATCGGGCAAATTCCAGGTCTGGCGTTGTAACAGCTCCTTGCGCTCCATCGCTCGCATCAGCCGAATGTGCTCATCCAGCAATGTTGGCGCCAGGTACTCGCTGAGTGAGAGCGCCTCACTTTGTTGATAATTATTAATCAGAACCAGCCGGGCCACATCTTCGGTCATACTGCCGAGAAGCCGGTTACGCTGTGATTCGTCAAGCAACCCCTCGCCCATCGCCTTGTTGAGCAAGATTTTGATATTAACCTCGTGATCAGAGCAATCCACCCCACCGGAATTATCAATAAAATCGGTATTCAGACGCCCACTCTGTCGGGCAAACTCTATACGGGCACGCTGCGTCAGCCCCAGATTCCCCCCTTCTCCGATTACCTGACAGCGTAGCTCATCGGCATTAATCCGCAGGGCGTCATTAGCCCGATCATCCGCATCATCATGACTCTCATTGCTGGCTTTGAAAAAAGTCCCGATACCCCCGTTCCAGAACAGTTCGACCGGTGCTTTAAGAATCGCAGTGATAAGTTCGTTGGGTGTCAGTGATCCGGCTTCCACTTGCAGCGCGTTTTTCACCTGTGGAGAAAGCGTAATGGATTTTGCCGAACGGGAATAAACGCCCCCACCTTTGGAGATAAGTGCCGGATCATAATCTGACCAGTTAGAGTGCGGCAGGTTGAACAGGCGCTCACGTTCCCTGAAGCTGCTCTCGGCGTCCGGTGCGGGGTCCAGAAAAATCTCCTTGTGATTGAAGGCCGCTATCAATCGGATATGGCGGGATAACAACATGCCGTTGCCAAAAACATCGCCAGCCATATCCCCGATTCCGGCCACGGTAAACTCTTCCTGCTGAATATCCTTGCCGATTTCACGAAAGTGGCGTTTGACCGATTCCCAGGCACCACGTGCGGTAATACCCATTTTCTTGTGGTCGTAACCGGTCGAACCGCCGGAGGCAAAGGCATCATCCAGCCAGAAGTTGTACTCGCGGGCGATGGCATTGGCAGTATCTGAAAAAGAGGCCGTCCCCTTGTCGGCTGCTACCACCAGATAGGGATCCGGATCATCATAGCTGACGACCCGGGATGGTGGGACCGGTTTGTCATCAACCAGATTGTCGGTTAAGTCCAGCAAACCCCGAATAAAAGTTTTATAACAACTGATAACCCGCTGGTTTATCTCATCGCGTTCCAGACCACGTAAATTCTGTTTCACAATGAAACCACCCTTCGCGCCAACGGGGATAATTACGGCATTTTTTACCATCTGGGCCTTCATCAGACCAAAGACTTCCGTACGAAAATCTTCCTTGCGGTCAGACCACCGTATGCCGCCACGGGCGACCTTGCCTCCTCGCAGATGAACTCCCTCGGTTTGTGGCGAGTAAACAAATATCTCGAACTGAGGTTGGGGACTGGGCAGATCGGGGACTTTGTGGGGATCCAGTTTGAACGACAGGTAGGGTTTCGGCACCTGCTGGTCCATTGTCTGAAAATAGTTAGTTCGCAGCATAGCCTGAATCAGGACAAACAGGCGGCGTAATATCCGATCCGCATCAAGCGTCGGAACCTCATCCAGCGAGCGTTGAATCGCATCACTTATCCGCTCACTACGTTCGGTGGCTTGCGTCTGACCATCTGGATCGAAACGAACGAGAAACAGATCCACCAGCATGCGGGCAATCTGGGGATGCTCGACCAGCGCCTGCTCCATATAGTTCTGGCTAAACGGGAAGCCGGTCTGTTTAAGATATTTGACACAGCTTCGAATCACTACAACTTCACGCCAGTCTAACCGGGCACGCAACACCAGGGCATTCAACCCGTCATTTTCCACCACGCCATACCAGATGCGTACAAAGGCATCCTGAAAAATGCTCCGTACCTGTTCCGTGTCCAGTTGACCTTCATACGCATATACCATCCCGATATCATGCAGCCAGACCATGGGACGTCCGGCTGGCCGCAGACGATGTGGACGCTCATCAATTACCTTGAGCCCCATGTTCTCCAGAATGGGTAACAATAAAGAAAGGGACAAAGGTTCTTCCGTGTGAAACAACTTGAACCGGATTTTCTCCGGCGGCGCCTCTACCGGGTGATATAACCCCATCCCCAGATCCAGGCCGTCTGCCAGGGCTTCGAGCTTGTGAATATCGAGCGCAGCGATTTCTGCTGAATAGTCTCCCTGATAGGATGCCGGAAAAGCAGTATTATAATCCAGCAACAGTCTGTTGCCCTGCTCCTCGCCATATTCATGAATTAGCGCGGCATGAAGATCATCCTTCCAGCTTCGAATAGTAGCAGCTATCCGTTTTTCAATATCACCAATATCATACTGGGGTAAATCGCCAGGTGGCAGATGCAGTATCAGATGCAAGCGGGCCAATACCGAATCGGTCAGCCAGACCGTGAAATCCATTTCCCGGGCGTTAAACAGATTGGTGAGAATTTCCTGCACCTTGAGCCGGACATCGGTATTGAATCGATCCCGTGGCATATAAATCAGGCTGGAGATGAACCTTCCATAGGCATCGGGACGCACAATTACCCGTACTCGCTGCCGCTCTTGTAATTGCAGAACACTGCGCGATATCTCATACAATTCATCATCGGTACACTGAAACAGCTCATCACGCGGCAGGGTTTCAACGATATTTAACAGCGCTTTTTGTGAATGGCTATGCGGCCGAAAACCGGAGCGACGCATCACGGACTGCACCTTGCGTCGCAGCATCGGGATATCCGTGGCACGACGAATATAGGCCGCAGAAGTATATAATCCGAGAAAACGCCATTCACCGATCACCTTTCCATCGGTGTTGAATCGCTTGATACCGACATAATCCAGATAGCCTGGTCGGTGGATGGTCGCCCGGGAATTACTCTTGGTCAGTATCAACAGAGCCGGCTCGTGAGCTTTTTGTTTTGCCCGGGGGTGTAACTGCTCGAAACTGCGCGAATAGGTATTATCCTCTGCGTTTCGCAGAATCCCCAATCCACTGTCAGAGATAATTTTTAAAGAATCATTCCCTTTACGACGCTCGAGTTGATATTCGCGATAACCAATAAAGGTGAAATGGTCCTGATCCAGCCACTCCAGAAAAGCCAGGTCCTCCTCCAGTTGTTCATCATCCAGTGGGGGTTTGATTGCCCTGATTTCTTCGATAATGGTTCGCAAACGCCCCCGCATCGGTTGCCAGTCCTGAACACAGGCTTCGATATCCGCCAGCACCCGGGCGATGTCATCATGCAACTCCTGCAGGACAACCGGATCACTCTGCTGATCAACCTCAAAATACATGCAAGCTTCATTGGTGGTTTCATCACCAATTTCATTCACGTCGAACACTTTGCTCAGGTTGCCCTCAGCATCACGTTCAATACGCATCACCGGGTGAATGATCAGATGAACCGTCAGGCCATGCCGGTTCAGTGCCATTCGAACGGAGTCGACCAGAAAAGGCATATCCTTCTGGATTACTTCAACAACCGTATGCGTCGACTGCCAGCCCTGCTCTTCAAGTTCGGGATTATGAACCCGGATCAATACCTGCTGCGAACGGCGCCGACGCGCCAGGTTCCAGTGTGAGATCACTGCGCCGTACAGGTCATCCAGCTGGCGTTCGGACAGATCTTCCAGGGATACACCGGCCAGATACTGACGGATAAACTGTTCAATGTTGTCATGCTCCCGGGCGGGAAGGCTGTTGCGGGCGCGCTGCACCACTTTGTCGATCAGATGGTGGGTATCATGTGTCGGCGTTACGGGGTTGTACATAGTGATGGCTGATGGCCTCTGAAGAGGGAGTTGGACTCGTCGGAATCTATTGAATTCTCTATCGAGTCTACAAAAAAAATCCTGCCAGCGACAGCCATACGCGTCAGACTTCAGAATGCGACAACTGGCGACCAGACCATTTTTAAACGCTTAAGGGTGACGCAAAGCATCATTGTCGGGCAGAGGCGACTGGTGACTAACTGAAACTCAAGGGGAAAGTAAGAACGAAATCGCTGCCGGGTATGCAGTAATACCCGGCAGCTTTGAGTTAAACCCGGTAATTGGGCGATTCCTTGGTGATCTGCACGTCGTGAACGTGACTTTCACGCATCCCGGCACCGGTGACGCGGACGAACTCGGGACGGGTCCGCATCTCGTCAATGCTGCGACAGCCGGTATAGCCCATGCTGGCACGAATCCCGCCCAGCAACTGGTGGATGACCGGACTCAACGGGCCTTTGAACGGCACCCGGCCCTCGATACCTTCGGGCACGAGCTTCTCGGTCTCGCCGCCTTCCTGGAAATAGCGATCCGAAGAACCGTGCCGGGCCCCCATGGCACCGATCGAGCCCATCCCCCGGTAGGATTTGTAGGAGCGACCCTGGAACAGCTCCACATCGCCAGGCGACTCCTCGGTGCCTGCGAACATGGAACCGAGCATCACGCAGTAGGATCCGGCCACCAGCGCCTTGGCGATATCGCCCGAATAGCGGATACCGCCATCGGCAATCAACGGTACGCCGGTACCATCCAGCGCTTCGGCCACGTTGGCCACCGCGGTAATCTGCGGGACGCCCACCCCGGCCACGATACGGGTGGTGCAGATGGAGCCGGGACCGATACCGACTTTGACCCCGTCGGCACCGGCATCCACCAGGGCCCGGGCTGCGTCACCGGTAGCAATGTTACCGCCAATGACCTGGACCCCGGGAAACTGTTTTTTCACCCAGGTCACCCGATCCAGCACGCCCTGGGAATGGCCGTGGGCCGTGTCCACCACGATGACGTCCACGCCGGCTTCGACCAGGGCCTCGACCCGCTCCTCGGTCCCTTCGCCAACCCCGACGGCCGCCCCGACGCGCAGCTGCCCGTATTCATCCTTACAGGCATTGGGGTATTCGCTGGCTTTCTGAATATCCTTGACGGTAATCAGACCACGCAGCTCGAAGTTATCGTTGACCACCAGAACTTTCTCGATTCGATGCTCGTGCAGCAGATGGAGGATCTCCTCCCGGGCTGCGCCCTCCCTGACCGTCACCAGCTCATTTTTGGGCGTCATGATGCTGGATACCGGCTGCTCGTAATGGGTCTCGAAACGCAGATCCCGGCTGGTGACAATCCCCACCAGCTCACCGCCTTCGACTACCGGCACCCCGGAAATATTCTGTGCCCGGGTCAGCGCCAGCACATCGCGAATCGTCGTGTCGGGCGTGACTGTGGTCGGGTCCTTGATCACCCCGCTCTCAAATTTTTTGACCAGCCGGACATGTTCAGCCTGGGTCCGGTAATCCATATTCTTGTGGACGATCCCGATACCGCCTTCCTGGGCCATGGCGATGGCCAGCCGGGCCTCGGTTACGGTGTCCATGGCCGCCGCCGCCAGGGGAATATTCAGCTCGATCTCCCGCGTCAGGCGGGTCGCCAGAGAGACCTCCTTGGGCAGAACATCGGAGTGAGCAGGCAACAGCAGGACATCATCAAAGGTGAGAGCTTCTTGGGCAATTCGCAGCATTTTGGGGTCCCGGTTGAGGTAAATCGCCGAATTATAAAGACTTTTGCCGGACCGGTAAATCGGGCCGATAGCTGATTTTAGCAAAAATCAGCGGTTGCCATCTCGATTCTGACGCCGCATAATGACTTTCAAGTATGGCGTGGTGGCTACATGTCGCTCCGGCCAACATTAATAAGAATCAAGGTCCGCGAAAGGATCGGTTAATAACAAACCCCATAAACTCAAAACAAGTGATTCCATCGGAGGAGCCCATGAAGAAGATTGCAATTCTGGCGATGACTGCAGCCCTGTCTCTGGCCGCGTGTGCCACCGGTCCGAGCATGACCCAGCAGGATGCCAACAGTGCCATCAGTGCCGCCAAATCCGAACTGAACAAGGCTGCCAGCATCAACTACGCCTGGCGTGATACCGGCAAGATGATCAAGGCTGCCGAAAAAGCCGCCAAAAAAGGCGAATATGACAAGGCGGTCAGCCTGGCCAACGAAGCTCGCAAACAGAGCGAAATAGCCCAGGTCCAGCAAAGCGAAGAACAGGGCGCCGGTCCGCGCTTCTGAATCACGGCTCAGGCTGTGTAAAAAAGGCCGGGTTCGCCCGGCCTTTTTTATTGCCTGCCA
>NZ_JAVLAZ010000053.1:0-2182 GCF_031581315.1 Thiohalophilus sp. | reverse complement strand
GCCCGGGTCAGCCTGTACGAGGCGCGCGGCGACTATCAGCTGATCGTCGAACACATGGAAGAGGCCGGCGACGGCGCGCTGCGCCGCGCTTTTGACGAGCTCAAGGTCAAACTCGAAGCCGCCGGGCTGTTTGCGGCCGAACACAAACAGCCCCTGCCCCGATTCCCGCAACGGCTGGGGGTAATCACCTCCCCCAGCGGGGCGGCCATCCGCGATATTGTCACCACCCTGCGCCGACGCTTTCCCGGTCTGCCGGTGGTGATCTACCCGGTGCCGGTCCAGGGAGAGAACGCCGCCCCGGCCATCGCCTCCGCCCTGCGCACCGCCGCCCGGCGCGCCGAGTGTGATGTCCTGATCCTGGCCCGTGGCGGTGGCTCGCTGGAGGATTTGTGGCCCTTCAACGAGGAAGCTGTGGCCCGGGCGATTTACGACTCGCCGATTCCGGTGGTGACCGGCGTCGGCCACGAGGTGGATGTCACCATTGCCGACTTTGCCGCCGATGTCCGCGCCCCGACACCCACCGCCGCGGCGGAACTGGTCAGCCCCAGTCAGTACGAGTGGCAACAGAGCTTCGCCCAGCTGGCCAATCGCCTGACCCGGCAGATGCAGCAACAACTGCGTCACCGGGAACAGCAGCTGAACTGGCTCGCCCGGCGTCTGCCCCATCCCAGGCGCTATCTGCAATCGGTCGCCCAGCGACTGGACGAGCTGGAGATCCGCCGCACTCATGCCCTGCGTTATCAGATGCAACAATCTCAGTCGCAACTCAATACCCTGCGCGAGCGGTTACAACAACACAATCCACGCCATGCCCTGCAGCGTCACGACGCCCAGTGCCGGCAACTTACCACCCGCCTGCAGCACGCCATGCACCGACAATTACAGAACGCGAACCAGAACCTGCAGTATCTGGCGCGCTCACTGGAAACCGTCAGCCCGCTTGCCACCTTGAGTCGTGGATATGCTATTGTCACTACGGAAGCCGAGGATAAAGTGATTACCGATATTAACCAGATCACGTTGCAAGGTCGGATCCGTGGCCGGCTGCACCGGGGTCGTTTTACCGCTGTTGTCGATGGGGTTGAAGATGAAAAAAGCTAGTCCGGGCCTGTTTACCCTTGTTGTTGCTGTTCTGTTTTATACCACCAGTGTTACCGCGGCCACGTTGCCCCGTCATCAGGCGATTCCCGGCGGTGTGGCGGTCATTCCATTAGGCGATCTGGAACAAACAAAACCGGCTGTCACGTATCTTGAAAAACAGGTCATGGTGCGTGCCAATAACCGCCGCTGGGAAGCCGTGGTGGGCATTCCCCTCTCCGCCAAAGCCGGTATTCATCGCATCAAAGTGGATAACCGCCAGCGTGAATTCAGCAAGGAATTTCGTGTTGTGGACAAGGACTATGAAACCACCCATATCACGATCACCAACCAGCGCATGGTCTCGCCCACCAAAAAAGACATCGAACGCCATTACCGGGAAAAGAAACAGATCGTTGCCGCCATCCACAGCTGGAGCGAACGGGAGCATGTTGACATGGCGTTCATCACCCCGGTCGAAGGCCGCTTCAGCAGCCCCTTCGGTCTCAAGCGCATATACAACAATCAGGATCGCATTCGCCGCCATACCGGCCTGGATATTGCCGCCCCGGTCGGCACGCCCATACTTGCTCCAGCCAGCGGAACAGTGATCCGCACGGGCGATTACTTTTTTACCGGGAATACCGTCTTCATCGATCACGGTCGCGGGCTGGTCACCATGTATTGCCACCTGGATAAAATCGATGTCGAGGATGGCCAGCACATCAACCAGAGCCAACAGCTGGGTGAAGTCGGCATGACCGGCCGGGTCAGCGGCCCCCACCTGCACTGGGCGGTCTTTCTCAACCAGTTCAAGGTCGATCCCAAACTCTTCATGAGCCAGCTCGATAATTAAATAAGCGTTCCGAACATCAATACCGGCAAGCGGCACAGCCGCGTCTGCTATCTGAAAGGAACGAGGGACGAGTGACGAGGATGATCCAAACTCAACCCCACCGATGGTAGGAGCGGCTGCGCCGCGACACGCCTTGTCACGCGGCACGATCTATTGCGCCAGAGGCGCTCCTGCAAACAATCTATTCAAGGTATTTTACTCGTCCCTAGCTTCTAGCACCTAATTCAAGGGTAGGCCGGACATAGCGCA
>NZ_JAVLAZ010000149.1:0-3189 GCF_031581315.1 Thiohalophilus sp. | reverse complement strand
GCCTGGTCTACAAGGTCAACCGGCGCGATCAGCAGGAACAGCTGGGGTTTGTCTCGCGCGCGCCGCGCTGGGCCATTGCGCATAAATTCCCCGCCCAGGAAGAGATGACCCGATTGATCGATATCGATGTGCAGGTCGGACGCACCGGCGCCCTGACACCGGTGGCCCGGCTTGAACCGGTGCAGGTCGGCGGCGTGACCGTCAGCAATGCCACGTTGCATAACCAGGATGAGATCGAACGGCTGGATGTGCGTGTCGGCGACACGGTTATTATTCGTCGTGCCGGAGATGTGATTCCGCAGGTGGTCAGCGTGGTCAAATCGAAACGTGAAGGCAAACTCAAAAAATACCACCTGCCGAAAACCTGTCCGGTCTGCGGATCACAAACCGTCCGTCATGAAGGCGAAGCTGTCACCTATTGCACAGGCGGCCTCTATTGCGCCGCCCAACGAAAACAGGCGTTGAAACATTTCGCCGCACGCCGCGCGCTGGATATCGAAGGGCTGGGCGACAAGCTGGTGGACCAGCTGGTGGATGAAGATTACGTGCATGATCCCGCGGATCTGTTTGGCCTGGAAAAAGAGCAACTGGTGCAACTGGAACGCATGGCCGACAAATCAGCACAAAACCTGATCGATGCCCTGGCTAAAAGCCGCAACACTACCCTGGAACGATTTATCTATGCACTGGGGATTCATGACGTGGGCGAGGCGACCGCGCGCTCGCTGGCCAACCACTTTGGTTCGTTGAATGCCCTGATGCAGGCCGACAAGGAGGCGTTGATGGCGGTGCCGGACATCGGCCCCATTGTCGCGGAAAGTATACTGACTTTCTTCAAGCAGGAACACAATCAGCAAGTCATCGACAAACTGATCCAGGCGGAGGTGACCTGGGAAGACATCGAGGTCAAACCGGCTGAAGAGCTGACGCTCAATGGCAAGACATTTGTTTTAACCGGGGCACTGGAATCGATGAGCCGTGACGAGGCCAAGGCAGCGCTGCAGGCACTGGGCGCCAAAGTGACCGGCAGTGTCTCCAAGAAGACCGATTACGTCGTGGTGGGTGCCGATCCCGGTTCCAAGGCGGACAAGGCGGAATCGTTGGGCGTGGAGATTCTGGATGAGGCGGCGTTTATGGATTTGATCAAATAGGGGGTGGATGCTTTTGTAGGAGGCGCTTGTAGCGGCGACTCTTTGCCGGTACCACCTTTCTCAACAAAATGATCTCCCTCCGGACGCCCTGAATTTTGAAAGCGGGCTCTCGCGACTCATATTTTATTCCCTCCCCTTCAAGGGGAGGGTTAGGGAGGGGTGATCAAGCATCCAGCGTCTATCAAAATGATCGCCCTACGGACGAGCTTGATCTCGAAAGCGCTGACCCGCCAGCGCGCCTCGGGTTCATCTGACGAAGGCCGTCCATGGCCTTCGCACTTCGTGCAGCCTCCGGCTGCCCAAATTCGTTTCCGACGAATTTGTCTTTGTCACGCGACGAAAGAAACGAACCAAAGAAAACGCGCCCGAAAGACGCCGGCGCTCCAGCCATTTCCAATGGCTGAACCGGTTCCCTGCGCTTCTCATTCCAGTCGGGCTCGCCAGACGGCCACGGTCGCTCCCGGCGTCCTGCCTCCCGCGACATTAGTCCATCCATGGACGTCATCCCTGTGCCGACTGGCGAGTGCGCGCGTCCCTGCCGCGCACCCTGACGGGCTAATCCTCCTTTCACTGCAATGCTCGGCGGCGTCTGACGGGAATCAAAAGCTCGCTAGTCAGGATCAGGGTAAATTATTGAGTGTAGTAAGTCGAAAAATCGAGGAATGCTTGCTAGGATTAGGGGTAATTGTGAGATCGCGATATGGAATTCGGATTTTCGTCTTTAGCCGCATTTAGGCGAACGGCCGTCTATATAACTGTTGGATGTCAAAAGCGAACATAAAATAGAGGAGGTGCGGTGAATAAGGCTACAGCAGGGCTGCTTATTATTGTTGGCCTCATACCGATCTCGGGCCATACAGCATACGTCTGCACTGATGATAACGGAAATACGTCGTTTCAGGATCGACCGTGTCCAGAGAAAAACCCATCGATAACCAATGTTCCCATAAAAGCGAATGAGTTGTCCGACAGGAATTCTATCGAAACAGTGAGTCGCTTTTATAAAGCGATGTCGGAACGCGACCCGATAGCGGCATCCAGATTTTTGGCCGATACTTTCAGTTCCGAGGTGAGACGGCGAGATGAGCGGACGGTAAAAGATGACAAAATGTCTTTGACGGCTGCGCTTCATCAAATACTCTCTGCCGCCAAAGAATACAACGCAAAAATAAACTGCAATATAGTAAATAGAACCTCTTCTGCTTACTCACTATCTTGCCATGTTGACGAACAGGGAATAGTGATGAACCAATTTCACAGGACCGTTTCCGATCAGGCTGTGACAATCGTTTTAGATAGTGGCTTCGTAAAAATTCGCAGGATAATTTCTGATCAACATGAATAACACACACCCAACAAGACGCCCGAACCGTTGCTATGAAATGTTGGCGTGTTTCCTGGCATATCTTTCCAGGTGCGGCTCAGCGCTGAGGGTTGATCGGGGTCAGATCACCGCAACGCATTGATTTACATAAATTATAGTGCTCCGGAGTAGGCATGATACGGCTTTAAACCTTGTTTTTTGGCTACAGAAAGGACCAGATAAGTCAGGGGTAGTATACTTATTTGCTGGTCAGAAGCTGTATCGGGGAGATTCAGGCGCGCTACTCCCAATGGCGATGTTCTTTTTACAGACAAGTAACGGGTAAGTCATGTTTCGCTGGATTGTTTTTATCGCGTTGGTGCCATACTCGGTCTGGCTGATATTTTCCTATGAGTACCATTTCATCGATCACGTCAATCTGGCGTTCCACGAGGCGGGGCATTTGATCTTTACGCCGTTCGGGCAGACCGGGCATTTTCTTGGCGGGACGCTGGGCCAGCTGTTTTTTCCGGTGGCGATTGCGGTCTATTTCTGGCAACAGGGCAAGGCCTTCGAGAGCGGTGTCGGTGGTGTCTGGTTTGCCGAGAGTCTGATGAATGTCGCGCATTACATGAGTGATGCGCGCGACATGCGGATGCCGCTGGTGGGCGGGGGCGTGCATGACTGGAATTTCCTGTTCGCGAAATGGGGTGTGCTGTACCGGGCCGAAGCGAT
>NZ_JAVLAZ010000002.1:52408-59467 GCF_031581315.1 Thiohalophilus sp. | reverse complement strand
GATTTTATCCGAAGCCGAAACGTTTATTGAGGGTGAGATGGCTCGCCTTGCCCCGGCCAAAAAATAAGACTCCATTATTTGTGAACCTGTTCAACTTATTCGGCCGGTTTTGTTGGACATACTGACAATCACTGCTATTACTTTAAGTTCAGGTTCCTGCTGTATTTCGCAGCCAGGGCCGGTTACAAGAATCAACAGGGAGTCTTACGCATATGAAAAAATTAATCACTGCATCTTTCTTGTCCGTCATGGTCGTTTCCGCCGCCAGTGCCGCACCCAACAACGTCGGTTGTGGCTGGGGTTCCATGGTTTTTGAAGGCAAGAACGGTGTTCCCGAGCAGGTACTCGCCGCAACCACCAACGGCACCTTCGGTAACCAGACTTTCGGTATCTCATCCGGTACGGCCGGCTGTGCCCGTGACGGCGTCGTCCAGCAATATGCCGCTGCCGATGCCTTTACCGGCGCCAACATGGAACGTCTCGCCCGCGATATGTCCGTGGGTCAGGGTGAAGCGCTGGAAACCATGGCCGATCTGATGGATATTGCCGACGAACACAAGCCGGCCTTCTTCAAGGCAAGCAAGGAAAACTTCGCCCGTATCTTTCCGTCTGAGAACGTGACTTCCGAGCAGGTTCTGACCTCGCTGAACGACGTCATGGCCTCTGACAACGTACTCTCTCGCTACGCGGTTTAATTCAACCCGCAGCGGTAAACCACAGGCACCCGGTGTTTTCACCGGGTGCTTTTCTATGGGTAAAACAAAAATTCACCAATGGCTGTCTTTCTGCGTTTGCGTTATCTATTCCTCGGTCTCTTCTGTCTGTTACTGCCCGTCCAGGCCTGGAGCAATACCTATCTGGATGAGCTTGTCGAACGCGCCGAACAGCAGCAACTGGCACAACATCCCTACTGGCTGAAACTCGTTCACTACAAACCGGATCTTTTCGGTGGCTATACCAGTGAAGTCCTCAACCGTAATTTTTTCAACGCCGCGGACGGACCTCGCAACCCCCAATCGGAACTCAACGCCACCCTTAAGGCTTTCTTTTCCGATCTCGAGGAAACCGACCAGCAGCAAAATCCCCAGTGCCGTTTTATTGCCCGTTATCACTGGCTGAACTCGCAACTGGATTTTGACCCGGACAAACTCGAACCCCGCACCTGCCAGCGCTTTACTGACTGGTATGACACCATCGATCCCCATCGACTGACGCTGATCTTTCCGGCCGGGACGGACAACAGTCCTTCGTCCATGTTCGGCCATACCCTAATCCGTATCGATCGTCAGGATCAAACTGAGCGCAGCCGGCTTTTTTCCTATTCGATCAACTATGCCGCGGAGACCGACGAAACCAATGGTGTGCTGTTTGCTTTCAAGGGCATCCTGGGAGGTTATCCGGGGCGCTTTTCGATCATGCCGTATTACGATAAGGTTAATCAGTATAACCAGATGGAAAACCGCGATATCTGGGAATACCAGCTGAATTTCACCCCCGAGGAAATCGATCGCCTGCTGCGCCATGCCTGGGAAATTGGACAGGTCGATTTTGCCTATTACTTTTTTCTGGAAAACTGTTCTTATCGCCTGCTCGAGCTGCTCGACATCGCCCGGCCGGGCATGCATACCGCCGATGAGTTCGACTGGTTCGCCATTCCCGGGGATACCGTCCATGTGGCTCTGAAACAGGAAGCGCTGCTGGATCGTGCCCTGTATCGCCCGTCGCAACGTACGCGCATCCAGCATGTCCTTTCCCGCCTCACGGCAGAGGAACAAACCTCCGTGCTGGAACTGGCGGATGGCAAACTGCCGGTCGATGATCCGTCACTTCAACAGCGGGAACCGAGCCGGCGCGCCGTGATCTACGAAACCGCCTATGATTATGTCCAGTATCGACATAATCAGGGCGAGCCGGATCGCGATGCGATCGCCAAACTTTCTTATCAACTGCTCATGCAACGCAATCAGCTTCCCACCGAAACGGGCATGCCCGGAGTACCGACGCCGCCGGTGCGCCTGGATCAGGGACACGGCTCATCCCGTCTAGCCCTGGGCTACGTCAATGACGATCATCGCGATGTGCTCGAGCTGCGCCTGCGTCCGGCCTATCACGATCTGCTCGATCCGCGCGCCGGCTATACCGAGGGCGCCCAGATCAACTTTTTTGATCTGAGCCTGCGCCACGATTTCGATCGGGATAAAACCCGGGTGCATGCCTTTCGTCTGGTGGATATCGTCTCGCTGGTGGGCCGGGACGACTTTTTCAAACCGATCTCCTGGAAGTTCAATATGGGTCTGGAACGCTGGCCCATCGACGCTTCGCCCGATGAACGGCTGGTCTTTGCGCTTAACGGCGGCGGCGGTCTGGCCTTCTCCCTTTCCGAGCGTGTTAAATTCTACACCCTGGCCGACGCCACCCTGCTGGGACACGATCAACTCGATCACAGCCTGTCGGCCGGCATTGGACCGAGTCTGGGTCTGATCTGGGATATCACCCCCCACTGGCGGTTCAAGCTCGACTCCCGTTCACAGCGTTTTGCCGACGATCTGGATCTCACCTATGTGGAACACAGCATTGCGCAAAGCTTTCACTGGGACCGCAACAGTTCGCTACGGCTGAAATGGCTGCGGCGCGGTCCGGACGGGCAGACGACGGATTCGATTAACCTTTCCTGGCACTGGTATCTCAAATGAGAGTGTGGTGGCTGATTCCTTTTTTGCTCCTTCTGGGGGGGTGTAATCACCTGGTCTTCCACCCGGAAAAGCCTCATTACCCGATACCCGAGGATCTGGGCATTGATCGTCAGGCCCATTTTTTCCGAACGCCCGACGATCTGCTGCTGCATGGCTGGTTTATTCCGGCCGTGGACGCGGAGCCGGCCAGGGGCACGGTGTTTTTTCTGCACGGTAATGCCCAGAACATCAGCACCCACCTGCGCGCTGTCTGGTGGTTGCCGCATTACGGATACAACGTCTTCCTGTTCGATTATCGCGGCTTCGGCCACTCCCAGGGGAAGCCCTCCCTGGAGGGCCTGCACCGGGATGTACCGGCGGCACTGGATTATTTGTTTACCGAACTGCCGGTCGATCCCAACAGGGTAGTGGTTTATGGCCAGAGCCTGGGAGCCTCGCTGGCCATTACCGCCGCGCCACAATCCGACTACTTTGCGCAGGTGCAGGGGGTGATCGCCGAAGGAGCGTTTACCAGCTACCGCGTGGTTGCCCGCGAGGCGCTGGGCAACTGGTGGCTCACCTGGCCACTGCAATACCCCTTATCGCTCACTATCTCGGATGACTATCGACCGATCGATACCGTGGACGACATTTCACCCGTGCCCTTGTTACTCATTCAGGGTGCCAACGACGCGGTGATCTCGCCTCATCACGGTGAAGACCTGTTCAATGCCGCGCAGCAACCCAAGCAGCGCTGGGTGGTGGAGCAGGCCGGACACAATAATGCCCTGAGCAGTGAAACCGCCCGCCGCGAGTTCCTCGACTACCTCGACAGCCTGTTGAAATAACCCTATTTTAAAAATGGGACCGCGCGATTCGTCACCGTTCTGGTTCAGAATATCCGTGAATATTGATATACTTATATTCTTTGCCCTGTCGGCTGTCTGCTGCGCGGGGCCAACGGCAAGAATTTAACCGAGAACAGACCGAGGCAATTATGCGAGACGGAAGAATCACCATCACCCAGTTCATCATTGAGGAGCAACGTCGCATCAAGGATGCCACGGGTGATTTTACCTCCCTGCTGAACGACATCGTCACCGCCTGCAAGGAGATCTCCAACCTGGTCAACCACGGCGATCTGATCGGCGTACTGGGACAGGCCGGGACTGAAAATGTGCAGGGCGAGGATCAGAAAAAGCTGGATATCATCACTAATGATGTATTCCTGCGTTCCAACGAGTGGTCCGGCCATCTCGCCGCCATGGCATCCGAGGAAATGGAAGAAATCTCTCACATTCCCAGCCAGTACCCGCGTGGTAAGTACTTACTGACTTTTGATCCGCTGGACGGCTCTTCGAATACCGACGTCAATGTCTCGGTCGGCACCATCTTTTCCATCCTGCGTTGTCAGGGCGACTGCCAGAATCCGACCACCGAAGACTTCCTGCAGCCCGGCACCGAACAGGTTTGCGCCGGCTACGCTCTGTATGGCCCTTCCACCATGATGGTGTTGACCACCGGCAATGGCGTCAACGGCTTTACTCTGGATCAGAATATCGGTGAGTTCATTCTGACTCATCCCAACCTGACCATTCCGGAATCGACCCGTGAATTCGCCATTAATGCTTCCAACATGCGCTTCTGGGAGCCCCCGGTTAAACGCTATGTGGATGAGTGTCTCACTGGCTCCGCTGGCGATCGCGACGAAGATTTCAATATGCGCTGGATCGCTTCCATGGTCGCCGAAGTCCACCGCATCCTGATCCGTGGCGGCATCTTCCTCTATCCAATGGATGAGAAGATGAAAGCCAAGGGGGTAACCGGCAAACTGCGTCTGATGTACGAAGCCAACCCCATGTCCTTCATCGTGGAACAGGCCGGCGGTATGAGCTCCACCGGTCGCGAGCGGATCATGGAACTGCAGCCGAACAACCTGCACCAGCGCGTCCCGGTCGTACTCGGCTCAAAGCAGGAAGTCGAACGGGTGGTGGAATACCACAAGGAACATGACGCCAACGCCGCCGCCTGAATCACAGCGACTGGCGTTTTACAATAAAACCCGCGGCGAGAGCTCCTCGCCGCGGGTTTTTTGTTCCGCCTCGGCCACCGCCTGGCCCAGGAGCCGATCCGCGGTCACCGGCCCCAGATACTCACAACACCCCAGCCACGCCTGATGCACAATCCGCCGCATCTGCTCTCGCGGCAGGTTCACCGTCAATATCGGCTCGATCCCCAGCAACCAGCTGTTCAGGCGCCGGGTCTCCATACTGAAAGACCCGTTTTGCAACATCCTCTCGCGCAAAAACTTGCGCAGTCGCAATGCCGTGGGATAATCCTCCTCTTCCAGTCGTGAAAGCAGGCTTTGATAGAGCTGCTCGAAAACCGGCTGGGCCGGATCCTGATCGGATCCCTGACCTGCGCCGGGAAAATCCGGCTCCCCCTGAAACAATTTCGCATACTGTACCTCGATCTCCCGTGGCAGTAGTGCCATTACCTTGGTGACATTGAGCACCATCTCCTTGCGATAGGGCCACAGCGGATTGTCTGGAGTCACCAGTTGCTTGATAAATTGCTGGATGGCAAAGCGGGGGGCCCGGCTGAAATGCTGCTCCCAGTAATCAGCGGCCTGGCGACATTCTTCCAGCGCCATGAAGGGACTCAGTCCTACCATAATGGCCTGCTTGCGAATGACCATGCTGTTGTTCTCTTGCGATTCGGATGCGGTTGCTGCCATCGGCTCACTCTCCCTGTTAGTGGTTTTTGCCCTGATGTAATGGTGCGGCCTGGAATTCCGGGTAGGCGATCTCGTAATGTTCGCTGTAATCCAGCCCGCGCTGTTCATCCTCGCTACTGGCGCGCAGGCCACGGGTTAGCTGGATCAGACCGTACATCAACAGCGCCACGGGAAAGGCCCAGGCAAATCCCGCCAGAATTCCCAGTACCTGCACCAGCACCTGGGCCGGATTGAACAGATCCCCGGCCAGGAACAGACCGGCGGCCAGGGTCCCCCAGGCGCCGGCGAATCCATGCACGGGAACGGCACCAACCACATCATCCAGACGCAGTCTTTCCATTAGTGCAGTCCCGACTACAACCACCCAGCCGGCGATCAGTCCGGTGATGACCGCATACATGGGTTCCATGCTGGCACACCCGGCAGTGATCGACACCAGTCCACCAATACCGCCGTTGATGGTCTGCGTTAACAGCACCGGTTTACGTCTTAAGCCCATACTCAGCAGGGCGCCAACGGCACCGGCGGCGGCCGCCAGATGCGTATTCAACGCAATCAGGCCGATACTCGCATCGGCGCTGGCGGTGCTGCCGGCGTTGAAGCCAAACCAGCCAAGCCAGAGAATAAATCCACCCAGCGCCACACTGTTGAGATTGTGCCCGGCAATCAGGCGGCTGTTGCGTTGTTGATCGTAGCGACCCAGTCTTGGCCCCAGTACGATGATGCCGGCCAGGGCGATCCAGCCACCGATCGAATGGACAACCGTCGATCCGGCAAAATCGATAAAACCCAGCTCTGCCAGCCAGCCATTGCCCTCGTACAGGCTTCCCCATACCCAGCTGCCATAGACCGGATAGATCACAGCACACACAATGATCGCGCCGATTAAATAGGCCCCGTAACGGGTCCGTTCGGCCATGGCCCCACTGGCGATGGTCACCGCCGTGGCCGCGAACATGGTCTGGAAAAACAACAGGCTGTAATCCATATGCTCGGCATTGCCGAGCCAGAAATGACTCTGACCCAGCAGACCGGTTGGATTGGCTCCGAACATCAGGCCATAGCCGATTAACCAGAAAGCGAGACTGCCCAGACACAGATCCATGTAGTTTTTCATCACCACATTGACGGAATTCTTGGCCCGTGACATACCGCTTTCCAGCAGGGCAAAACCGGCCTGCATAAAAAACACCAGGGCACCGGCGGTAATCAACCAGACAGTATCCATTGACTGTTGTAACCCGGCCGTCGTGTCCGCCATGACCGGTGTGATACCGGCCACACTTGTTACCAGCACAAGCCACTTGCGTTGTTGTTTCATTTCTGCCCTTTGCTTTGCTATTGAATAAAACCGTTATTCATTGCAAAGGGTTGAGCAATTGCTGTGCCAGGAAAAATCCGGGTAAACCCGTATTATTTTTTGAACCTGCCTCCTTTTGGCGCATTGCACCGGAGTCGGTGCACCAGAACGTTACCTCAACGGATCCAATCAACCCGGCCCATTCACATGCGCGGCCATAATACTCTCGCAGAGACGCTGAACGCGCTGAGAAGTAAATCAAATCAGATTTCTTTGCGCCGTAGCGGCCCTGCGAGAGACAGGCTTTTTCTTCTACTGCACAGCCGGGTTGTATCTTGCCGCCAAAGGCG
>NZ_JAVLAZ010000002.1:41688-52308 GCF_031581315.1 Thiohalophilus sp. | reverse complement strand
CTGTTATTTTCCAGGCCGCGCAGATACAGCTCCACATAAAACGGGTGTAACACTTCCGGCAAGGCATCGGTGATCCGGCGTCCCCGTCTCCAGTCGGTACTGATCACCGGCTCCCCCTGGTTATACCGGGCAAATCGAAACCAGGCGGGGTTCATGTAGGCCAGGGTGAGATCCGGCCATAAACCGTAAACGGTACCCGGATGCTGTTCCAGCAAGGCGATCGAAAAATGCTGCGCAAGCAGTTGCCGAAAACCGGGATCGCAATGCAGTTCAGACATGTTTCATCAGTCAGATTCAGACAGCCGGCAACCTAATCAAATATCAGGGATAATCTGCCGGGTCGGCAGATTGGTGCTCTCTGCTCGACTGTACTCCGGCTGTTGTCGCAGCTCAATGCAACATGGCCGGATGCAAAACAGGTCTACTGCACGAATAGATAACCCGCCCCGCGAGTGCGGGATCAGACGTCGAGATTATTGGCGTTCAGGGCATTGGTTTCGATGAAATCGCGACGCGGTTCAACCTGATCACCCATCAGGGTCGTGAAGATCTCGTCGGCCGCAATCGCATCCTCGATCTGTACCTGCAAGAGGCGACGGGATTCGGGATCCAGGGTGGTCTCCCAGAGCTGGTCGGGATTCATTTCCCCGAGGCCTTTGTAGCGCTGGATGTGTTGGCCGCGTTTGGCCTCTTCCATTAACCATTCCATGGCCTGGCGGAACGCAGTAATCGGTTGCTGTTTTTCGCCGCGTTGAATATACGCGCCGTCTTCCAGCAAGCCGTCCAGTTGCTCGCCCAGGGTTCGAATCGCCTTGTATTCACCCATTTCAAAAAATTCGCGCGTAAACACATAGTCGCTACTGATGCCGTGACGAATGGCGGTAACCGTTACCTGCCAGCTGCCACTTTCATTTTCATCGCTTTTGAAATGGAACTGGAACTGTTTATTGGTACTGTCGTCATTGGCCAGCCGCTGCTGCAACTCGGTAAACCACTGCTGCATGGCCTCGTTATCCAGCAATTGCTCATCCTGCAATCCGGGCATGTAGATCATTTTCTCCAGCACGATCACCGGATAGCGACGGCTCAGGCGCCGAATCGTATCGTTGACCAGCATATGCTGGCGGGCCAGCTCTTCCAGCGCCTCGACACTGAGGGGCGGGGCGCTATCGTTCACATGCAGTTCGGCACTGTCCAGCGCGGTCTGCAACAGATGGGCGTTGAGTTCCGGGTCATCCTTGAGATAGCGCTCCTGTTTGCCTTTTTTGATTTTGTACAGCGGCGGCTGGGCAATATAGATATAGCCATGCTCGATCAGCTCGGGCATCTGACGATAGAAAAAGGTCAGTAACAGGGTCCGGATATGCGAACCATCCACGTCGGCATCGGTCATGATAATGATGCGGTGATAACGTAACTTGTTGATATCGAACTCTTCTTTTCCGATACCGCAACCCAGGGCGGTGATCAGGGTGCCGACTTCCACCGAGGAAAGCATCTTGTCGAAACGGGCTTTTTCCACGTTCAGGATCTTGCCTTTGAGTGGCAGGATCGCCTGGGCGCGGCGATCCCGGCCCTGCTTGGCCGAGCCCCCGGCCGAATCCCCTTCCACCAGGAACAGCTCGGAGAGACTGGGATCCTTTTCCTGACAATCGGCCAGCTTGCCCGGCAAGCCGGCCACATCCAGCGCGCCCTTGCGGCGGGTCATTTCGCGCGCCTTGCGCGCGGCCTCGCGGGCGCGTGCCGCATCCAGAATCTTGGAGGCGATCCCCTTGGCATCATTGGGATGCTCGAGCAGGTAATCGCTGAATTTCTCACCCATTACCGATTCGACGACCCCTTTGACTTCCGAGGAAACCAGTTTGTCCTTGGTCTGGGAGGAGAACTTGGGATCAGGGACCTTCACCGATAATACGGCGCAGAGCCCTTCGCGCGCATCGTCGCCGCTGGGGTTGACCTTGGCTTTTTTAGCAAGTCCTTGATTTTCAATATAGTTATTCAGCGTCCGGGTGAGGGCGGTACGAAAACCCGACATGTGGGTGCCACCGTCTCGCTGCGGAATGTTGTTGGTAAAGCAGTAGATATTCTCCTGATAGGAGTCATTCCACTGCATCGCCAGCTCGACCCAGATGTCGTCTTTTTCAATATTCAGATAGAAAACATTTTCGTGCAGCGGGGTCTTCTTGCGATTGAGATGTTCAACGAAGGCCTTGATGCCCCCTTCGTATTCGAACACATCCTGTTTGTCCGGTTCCCGCTCGTCGGTCAGCACAATGCGCACGCCGGAGTTCAGGAAAGAGAGTTCGCGCAGACGCTTGGCCAGGATATCGTAGTGAAATTCGGTATCGGTAAAAATTTCGGTGCTGGGTTTGAAACGGATTTCGGTTCCGGTCTGTTCGGTTTCGCCCAGCGGCTTGAGCGGGTACTGGGGTTCGCCCAGCTGGTATTCCTGCTGGTAGACCTTGTTGTCCCGCCGGATCGTCAGCTTGAGCTGTTCAGAAAGCGCATTAACCACGGAGACTCCCACCCCGTGCAGGCCACCGGAGACCTTGTAGGAATTGTCATCGAATTTGCCGCCCGCGTGCAGTACGGTCATGATCACTTCCGCCGCGGATCGGCCTTCTTCTTCGTGCAGATCGGTCGGGATCCCGCGGCCATCATCCCGTACCGAGACGGAGCCGTCGCTGTGAATGGTGACCTCGATACTCTTGCAGTGACCGGCCAGGGCTTCGTCGATGGCGTTGTCCACCACCTCAAATACCATATGGTGCAGCCCGGTCCCGTCATCCGTATCACCGATATACATGCCGGGACGTTTGCGGACCGCATCGAGTCCTTTGAGGACCTTGATATTCGAGGAATCGTAATTTTGTTCGCTCATGGGCGGGATCTCCAGTCAGGTCGGCATTATACCACTTCTCGAACCACGCCGTGTTCCACGTGAAACATTTTGATCATTTCCTGTTCGGCCGGCTGAAGCAGCCCGGCTTCGGTGGCAGTGACAAATAACTGCGCACCGGATTCCACCAGCAAGCCCAGCAAGCGGGCCCGTCGTTCCGGATCCAACTCTGCCGGCAGATCATCCACCAGCAACACCGGGATCTGTTCCCGCACCGCGCGGAACTGGGCAATCTGGGCCAGGCGCATAGCGCTGGCCAGTAATTTCTGCTGCCCCCGGGAAAAATGGTTCTGCACCGCCTGGTGATCCTGACGGATGCTCAGATCCGCCCGGTGGGGCCCGCTCTGGGTAAATCCCTGCTGGCGATCCCGTTCGAAGCCCCGCGTCAGGGCAGCGCGCAGATCCAGTTCCTGATTCCAGCCCGGCTGGTAGTCACAGCTCGGGACGGATCCCAGCAATGCCTGGCTGTAACGCTCCAGCCAGGGTTGCAGGGCCGTCAGGTACTCGCGGCGCAACTGGGTGAGGCGTTCCCCGTGTTCAATCAACTGGGCATCCCAGTACCGGATCTCTTCCGGCCGGGATCGGGACTTCAACGCCGCATTCCGCTGGCGCAAAACCTTGTGATAGGCCTGCCAGACTGGCAAAAAAGAATGTTCCACGTGGAACACCCCCCAATCGAGAAACTGGCGACGATAGCGGGGTCCCTGTTCCAGAATCCGGTGAATATCCGGATTGATCACCTGGACCGGCAATACCGCCGCCAGGTCGGAGGTTTTGTGGGCGGTCCGCTGGTTGATCCGGATACGGGTCAGATCGCGTCCTTTCTCCAGACCAATGGCAGTGGTCTGTCCACCCTGACCTCGAATACGACCAAAGACGGTCAAAGTGGGTTGATCCCGCTGAATGACATGCTGAATCGAGGTACTGCGAAAGGAGCGGGCCAGGGAGAGGAGGTGGATCGCCTCGAGCAAACTGGTCTTGCCGCTCGCGTTTTCCCCGAAGATCAGATTGATCTGATCGCAGGGGGCCATCTCCACCGCGTCCAGGTTGCGAACCCGGTTGATCGCCAGATGGGTCAGGCTCATCGCGGAATCATTAGAGCCGCATCGGCATGATCACATAGCGGCTGTTGGCGTCGTCATCGCCCTGGATCAAACAGCTGTGGTTGGCGTCGATCATGCCGATGGAGACCTGCTCCGACTTCAGAGCCGAGAGGGCATCGAGAAAATAGCTCACATTGAAACCAATCTCGAATTCCTCCCCCTGATAGCTGACTTCCACTTCTTCTTCGGCCTCTTCCTGTTCCGGGTTGTGGACCGTGGCCTTGAGTTGATCAGGAGAGAGACTCAGGCGCATGCCCCGGTATTTTTCATTGGAGAGCACCGCGGCGCGATGGAAGGCTTCGTACAGGGGTTGCCGGGCGCAGGAAACGATACGCGGCGGATCTTTTGGAATAACTTGTTGATAATCCGGGAATTTTCCATCTATCAGTTTGGAAGTGAAGCTGATATCCGGCAATTCGACCCGAATGTGATTCTCCCCCAGCTGGATGCGCGCCGTACTGTCGCTGTCGTCCAGCAGGCGCATCAATTCGGTGACACCCTTGCGTGGCAAAATTACCTGGCGCGGTTCGTTCACCGGCAACTCCGCTTCCACTTCGCAGACAGCCAGGCGATGACCGTCGGTAGCAACCGCCCGCAGCCGGTTGTTGGCAAGCTCCAGCATCAGGCCGTTGAGGTAATAACGGACATCCTGCTGGGCCATGGAGAACTGGGTCTGTTCAATCAGTTTTTTCAGCTGCTGCTGGGAGAGGGAAAACTCCAGTGGCGATTCGATGGGATCGATGTTGGGAAATTCCGCCGCCGGCATGGTCGCCAGGGTGAAGCGACTGCGGCCGGAACGAATGACGGCTTTGTCCTGATCAATCTGGACATCCAGCTGGGCGTTATCCGGCAGGGCCCGGCAAATATCGATAAATTTTTTCGCCGGCAGGGTGATATCACCGCTATCCGCGGCATCGACCGGCAGCTGGGCCACCATTTCCACTTCCAGGTCGGTCCCGGTCAGGGTCAGTTTACCGTTATCGATGGAAAACAGGATATTGGAGAGTATCGGCAGGGTCTGCCGACGCTCCACGACACTGCCAACCGATTGGAGCGGACGCAGCAGAGTTTCACGTTCTAGAGTGATCTTCATAAATTAAATACCTGAATATATATCTTCTTATTGTTAGATCTATTAGTCCACCGTAAAACGGTTGATAAGCCGGTTTTCTGCTTGATTATTATAGACTTGTTAAGCATAACAAAGGACAAATAAAGTCTGTATGAAAGTGGTAAAGGCTGTGGATAAATTGTGAGGATGCCGTACCCGGCCAAACAGGGTCAAGTTGAAAACAGGTTGTCCACAGTTTACGGACATCATGTGCTCAGGGTTCTCAACAGGTTCGAGACATCCTCGTTAATGCGTTGATCGCTTTCCTTGAGTTCTTCCACCTTGCGGCATGCATGCAATACCGTGGTGTGGTCGCGGCCGCCAAATGCATCGCCGATCTCCGGCAGACTGTGACTGGTCAGCTCCTTGCACAGGGCCATGGCAACCTGTCGCGGCCGGGTGATGGAGCGGTTGCGCCGTTTGGAATGCAGATCGGCCACCCGGATCTTGAAATATTCGGCGACGGTTTTCTGAATATTGTCGATGGTGACCATTTTGTCCTGAATCGCCAGCAGATCGCGCAGGGCATCCTTGGCAAAGTCCATCGTGATGGGACGGCCGGTGAAATGGGCGTTGGCGATCACCCGGCGCAGCGCCCCTTCGAGCTCGCGGACGTTGGAGCGAATCCGTTTGGCGATGAAAAAGGCCACTTCGCTGGGCATTTCGATCCCGGACAGTTGCGCCTTGCTCATCAAAATCGCCACCCGGGTCTCCAGCTCCGGCGCTTCGATGGCCACCGGCAGTCCCCAGCCGAAACGGGACTTGAGCCGTTCTTCAAGACCATTCACTTCCTTGGGATAGCGATCGCAGGTCATCACGACCTGCTGACCCCCTTCGAGCAGGGAATTGAAGGTATGGAAAAACTCTTCCTGGGAACGCTCCTTGCCGGCGAAAAACTGGATATCGTCGATCAGCAGCGCGTCGACCGAGCGGTAAAAGCGTTTGAAATTGTTAATGGTATTGTGCTGCAGCGCCTTGACCATTTCGGCCACAAACCGTTCGGAATGGAGGTAAATCACGTTGGCCTGCGGTTTATGTTGCAGGATCATGTTGCCAACGGCGTGCATCAGATGGGTCTTGCCCAATCCCACGCCCCCGTAGATCAGTAGCGGGTTATAGGCCTTGCCAGGGTTTTCTCCAACCTGGATGGAGGCCGCCTTGCCCAGCTGGTTGGATTTACCCTCAACAAAATTATCAAAGGTGAAGTTAGGATTGAGGCTGCTGTTACTGCGCGGGGCTGGATTCGCGTCCTGTTTTGCGCTCTGGCTCGCCGCTGGCGTAGCCCGGGCCGGGGCAGGTTGCTCTGTTTCTGTTTGGGGTTCGGTTCCGGGCTCGGGCGCGGCGCTCTCTTCAAACAGCGCCTGGCTGCCGACTTCGGCGACGATTGGGACCGATAATCCCGCAAGATCGCAGGCGATCGCAGCAATTTGCGGCATAAAGTTGCTTTCTATCCGCTCTTTCACGAAGCTGTTGGGAGCCAGCAGTCGCAGGGTATGGGAGTCGTAAACCGCATGCAGCGGCCGTATCCAGGTGTTGAACTGTTGTGGCGTCAGCTCGCCCTGCAGGCGATGCAGGCACTGATCCCATAGTGAATCCGACACGGTTTCCCCCTGAAGCAGAGTAGGTTTGGAATAATTGTGACCCCTGAGAGGGACCCCAAGTCTATACGGATCGAAACGAGTTATCCACAGGAGGCGAACCCTTTTTATTTGCGGGTTATCGGCGGGATTTTACGCCCTGACAGTTGACAGGCAGGCCCGGGCACAGTATTGTTGCCGACCTTTTTCGGGGCAAGTCGACCGGCCAAAATGGTCGATAAAATGATTCGATAAACAATGGTTTAGGTCATGAAACGTACTTTCCAGCCCAGCAATCTGAAACGCAAACGGACGCACGGTTTTCGTGCCCGCATGAAAACCCGTGGTGGTCGCCAGGTCATCAACGCCCGTCGCGCCAAAGGCCGCCACCGCCTGGCAGTCTGATCCGGAGTCGGCGGATGAGCACCGGGCGTTTTGCTCGGCACCAGCGGCTGCTGACCTCATCCGACTTCCGGCATGTTTTTGCCCAGCCCCGGCGCTTCAGTCATCCTCATCTGATGATGCTGGTTCGATCCAATCAAAAACCGTATGCCCGTCTCGGTCTGGCGATCCCCAAACGTCATATCCGGCACGCGGTCGAACGCAATCGCATCAAACGTCAGATCCGCGAATCCTTTCGCACCCGACAGACGAAGCTGGTAGGATGGGATATTGTCGTGATGGCGCGCAGCGGCGCCGCACGCCTGAGCAACCGGGAGTTGCGTGAGGTGCTGGAATCCCACTGGCAGAGGCTGGCAACAGAATGCGCAGACTCCTGATACTATTGATCGGTGGCTATCGCTATCTGATCAGCCCCTTGATGGGCCATCATTGCCGTTTTTATCCCAGTTGTTCCGAGTACGCCCAGACGGCCATCGGCCGCTTCGGTGTGTTTCGCGGCAGCTGGCTGGCGGTCAAACGCATCAGTTGTTGCCACCCCTGGCATGAGGGCGGCATCGACCCGGTACCTGAGAAGAAGAAGTAAATGGAACAACAACGCCCGCTTTTATTTATTGCCCTCGCTATTATCCTGTTCCTGTTGTGGGACGCCTGGCAACGGGACTTCGGTCCACAACCCGCTCCACAGACTACCCAGCAAACCGATCAGGCCGCTGACAGCCGCGCCGATCGCTCCGATGTACCGATGGGTGCCGATGAAAGCGAAACGACCGCACAAAGTGACAGCCGCTCGGCGGATGTGCCATCGGGCGGCGGTGATGGGGGCCGCTTGCTCGAGAGCGATTCGCGTATCGAGGTGGTGACGGATGTCTTTCGTGCCGAGATCGACACCGTGGGTGGGGATCTACGACATGTCGAGCTGCTCGAATACCCGATCAGCAGTGATAAGCCGGATGAACCGGTCGTACTGATGAACGACAGACTGCCGAACCTGTTTGTCAGCCAGTCCGGCTTTACCGCCAAACGTCAGCGGGAAGGTGACGACAGTCTGATCAAGGCGCCGAATCATTACAGCCGTTACCAGGCACAGGCCGATCGTTATCGGTTGCGCGAGGGTCAGGATCAACTGAATGTGGATCTGATCTGGGAAAGTCCCGAGGGCGTTGAGTTTATCAAGACCTACAAGTTCACCCGCGGCGACTATCTCGTGGAGGTGGAGCACACTATAAATAATAAGACCGATCGGCTGTGGCGTGGCAATCTCTATACCCAGTTGCAGCGTACCCAGGTCTCGGAAATCGACACACCCCGGTTCGTTTACACCTACATGGGCGGGGTTATCTACTCGCCGGAAGAAAAGTACGAGAAGATCGACTTTTCCGACATGCAGGACGAGAACCTGGAGCGCACCATAACCGGCGGCTGGGCGGCCATGATTCAGCACTACTTCCTCGGCGCCTGGATTCCACCGGCCGAAGAAGCGCAGACCTTTTATAGCCGTTATATCAAGAACAATACCCGTTATGTCCTGGGAATGAAGTCGGCCAATGAATTGCGCGTGGCCGGCGGAGAACAACAGACCCTGAGCAACCGGTTGTTCGTTGGGCCCAAATTGCAGGATCGTCTGGATGACGTGGCGCCGGGGCTGGAGCTGACGGTCGATTACGGCCTGCTGCATTTTATTTCCAAACCGCTGTTCTGGATCCTCGATTTCATCCATGACTTTGTCGGCAACTGGGGCTGGGCGATCGTGCTTCTGACGATCCTCATCAAACTGGTGTTCTACAAACTCTCCGAAGCCAGTTACAAATCGATGGCCAACATGCGTCGCGTGCAACCGCGTATGAAACAGCTGAAGGAGCGTTACTCCGACGATCGGCAAAAAATGAACCAGGCATTGATGGATCTCTACAAGAAAGAGAAGATCAACCCGCTGGGCGGCTGTCTGCCGATCCTGGTTCAGATTCCGGTGTTTATCGCACTTTACTGGGTATTGCTGGAAAGCGTCGAGATGCGACAGGCGCCCTGGATTCTCTGGGTACAGAACATGTCTGCCCCGGATCCCTATTTTATTCTGCCATTGCTCATGGGCATCACCATGTTCATCCAGCAGAAGCTCAATCCGGCGCCGATGGATCCGATTCAGGCCAAGATCATGATGCTTCTGCCGTTTGTGTTCACGGTGTTCTTTGCTTTCTTCCCGGCCGGGCTGGTGCTCTACTGGGTGGTCAACAACACCCTGTCGATTGCGCAGCAGTACTACATTACCCGCTATGTGGTGAAAGCGTGAGGATGTAAGGTCGCGAAATGGTCAGCTCGTGAAATTGTCATGCAAACATCGGATCGCGACCTGACGACCTCGCCATCTCACACAACAGAGACCATCGCGGCCCTGGCGACCCCGCCGGGGCGCGGTGGTGTGGGGATCATTCGTGTTTCGGGTCCGGCTGCCGCGGGAATTGCCGAAGCGGTGTTGGGCCACCTGCCCAGCCCGCGCCATGCTGAATACCTGCCGTTTTATGATGCCGGGCAACAGGCGATCGATACCGGCCTGGCGCTCTGGTTTCCCCATCCCCATTCGTTTACCGGCGACGATGTGCTGGAATTGCACGGTCACGGCGGCCCGGTGGTAATGGATATGCTGCTGGCGCGAGTCATCGAGCTGGGCGCGCGCCTGGCCCGCCCCGGCGAGTTTTCCGAGCGGGCGTTTATCAATGACAAGCTGGATCTGGCCCAGGCGGAGGCCGTCGCCGATCTGATCGAGGCCGGTTCCGAGCAGGCGGCCCG
The DNA here is from genome assembly GCF_031581315.1 of Thiohalophilus sp. Classification (GTDB taxonomy): domain Bacteria; phylum Pseudomonadota; class Gammaproteobacteria; order UBA6429; family Thiohalophilaceae; genus Thiohalophilus. Next base: position 42,432 of record NZ_JAVLAZ010000002.1, on the reverse strand, counting down.
CTCGGCGCAACGTTCCCTGCAGGGGGTGTTCTCCGACTGGATTCACAGCGTGGTTGAACAGCTGACGGAATTGCGGATCTATGTGGAGGCGGCTATCGATTTTCCCGAGGAGGAGATCGACTTTCTCTCCGACAAACGGGTCACCGATCAACTCGACTGGTTGCAGCGCGAGCTGGACGAGGTGATTAAACAGGCCCATCAGGGCCAGCTGCTGCGTGAAGGCATGCGAATTGTATTGGCTGGCCAGCCCAATACCGGCAAATCGAGTCTGCTCAATGCCCTGGCCGGGCGCGAATCGGCCATCGTTACCCATATCGCCGGTACCACCCGCGATGTGCTGCGCGAGGAGATCAGCATCGATGGCCTGCCCCTGCATATCATCGATACCGCCGGTTTGCGCGAGGGGGGCGATGAAGTGGAGCGGCTCGGGATGGAACGCACCTGGCAGGCCATCGAACAGGCCGACCGGGTCCTGCTGCTGATCGACGATCGCCAGGGTTTTGGTGAAGGCGAGGCCACTATCCTGCAACAACTGCCGGCCCATCTGCCGGTGACCCGGATTCACAACAAGATCGATCTCAGCGGAACATCGCCTCGTGTGCAGGAAGACGCACAGGGCACACAGGTCTATTTGTCGGCGGTGGAAGGGCAGGGCATCGAGCAGTTGCGGGATCATCTCAAGGCCTGCGTCGGCTATACTTCAGCGGGAGAAGGGCTCTTCATGGCCCGGCGCCGGCACGTGGA
>NZ_JAVLAZ010000002.1:15741-41588 GCF_031581315.1 Thiohalophilus sp. | reverse complement strand
GTGGCGGTCATCGACGATCCCGAGACCGTCAATGCCTGGGCCATGGCAGGCGGGCGGATGGCGGTTTATACCGGACTGATGGAGCAGTTAAAACTGACTGACGCTGAACTGGCCCAGATCATGGGTCATGAAATCGCCCATGCCCTGGCCAATCACACGGCCGAACAGATGTCCGTGGCCATGGCGACCCAGCTGGGAGTCAGCGCGATCGGTATTGCCACCGATGCCTCGGATTCGAGCCTGACCGCCGGGGCCATCGCCGCACAACTGGCGGTGCAATTGCCTAACAGCCGGACAGCGGAATCGGAAGCCGATCGCATGGGAATCGAGCTGGCGGCCCGCGCCGGTTACGATCCCCAGGCGGCAGTCACGCTCTGGCAGAAGATGGAAAAAGTCAGTGGTAACGGCCCGCCGCAATTTTTAAGCACGCACCCGGCGCCCGGTAATCGGCAAAAAACCCTGAGTCAACTGGTCCCGCAAATGCGCCAGCTGCAGCGTGCAAGCCCGGGGCCCGTGGCGCCTGTCGAACTGGCCCGGTGAATCCAATCTGGAATGCAGAAGGCGCTGTTCACAGATGCAGGTCAGGTTCGCATAGCGCTGCCTGACATTCTCTCTGTATCGGCCTTTATAACGGAAAAGGCGCAAGCTCTCGCAGAGACGCCAGGACGCAAAGAAATCTGATATTGTGCATTCTCAGCAGGCTCTGCGTCTTCGCGAGAGTATGGTTTAGTTGGGTGGATAGCGTTCGAGGATCGCCTCGACCAAATCGTTAACCAGCCGGGTCAGAGTTTCGGGCGTACTGCCGGAAGTCAGTCGGCGGCTGTCGGACCCGCGCCACAACAACTTGTCGGCGGGATTGTGAAAATCGATGGTGAGAATGATGCGATCGTAGGATTCCACATCCGCGGCGGGAAAACCGTAGCCGAAGCCGATACCCACGTTACGACTGAAGGTGCCGACGCCCACCGACACACCGGATGGATCGCTTTCGATCTCCTGTTTAACATCAATCCGGTAACTGACATGCACATCCGGTGTCGGCGAGGTTTGTAAACCTTTTCGGGTGAGGACTTCGCGAATGGCGGTGACCACCCGTTGTTGCATCAGGCTGCTGTCGATACGCGGATCGTCACTGATTTTGATCGGTTTAGTTTCAAGTTTGAAGTTGCGAATGGTCGCAAAATCAATGCTTTGATCATAATCGACATTGACCGTCGTGCTACAGGCTACCAGCTGGAGCGAAACGAGCAACAGAATAAATCCACGTAAGGCTGACATCATCTAGACTCCCTGGCTGCGCTTGCTCCTCAGCCATCGAATTAAGGGTTCCCACTGTTCCAGATCCCACCATACCTGCGAGGGCGCCATTTCGAAAATGCCCACACCCCGCTCCTCCGCGCGAATGTAATTCTGGGTGTCGCGCAGCGTGGTGACAAACGGGATCTTCAAACTTTTCAAAAACGCCTGCAGGGACTGGTATATCAATGTATTTTCCCGTACCCGGTTGGCCACGACGGCGACACGGGTCTCATTACGAGAGACCTTGCCGGTGGTCAGAAGTTCCCGCATGAAATCAGCCGCGGCACGAATATCAATGGGGGATGGTAATACCGGAACAATAATGGTTTCGACCCGGCGAACCAGTTGGGTCAGTTCCGGTCCCTGTACCCGGGCCGGGGCGTCCATGATGACAACTTCCGTCTGTTTGGGCGTGCGAACCGGATTGCGGCACGCATCGAGGCCATGAATGATCGGATAGTTGTTCGGTCGGGCCTTCAGCCAGGCCAGGCTGGAGCCTTGTGGATCGAAGTCGGCCAGGGTGACCTGTTTTTCCAGCTCATAAGCATAGTAACTGGCCAGGTTGGTCGCGATCGTACTTTTGCCACAACCGCCTTTGGCATTGAGCACCATGATATTGCGCATCGGGTACGACCTCCTTCTCTATCTAAGGGACGAGGTACGAGGGACGAGTAACGAGGTAAGGCGTGTACTATCGTTATCGTTCTATCAAGTGTAGTCAAAACAGGTCTTTTGTGGGAAGCGAAAAGTAACCCGGCAAGCATATGTGAAATAGCGAAACGTAACCAGTGAACTGATATCGGGCAGGTAAAATAAATATTCGTGACTTCGAGTCTTCGTGGTTATGCTTTTTCGCCGTTATCGAAAATCCCCAGTTCATCCCAGATGGCATCAATGCGTTGCTTGACGCTGTCATCCATGCTGATGGGACGGCCCCATTCACGCTGCGTTTCGCCCGGCCATTTGTTCGTGGCATCGAAGCCGATCTTGCTGCCCAGGCCGGAGACCGGCGAGGCAAAATCGAGATAATCAATGGGTGTATTGTCGATCAGAGTAGTATCGCGAATCGGATCCATGCGCGTGGTCATGGCCCAGATCACATCCTGCCAGTCGCGTACGTTGACATCCTCGTCGGTGACAATCACAAACTTGGTATACATGAACTGACGCAGGAACGACCAGACACCCAGCATCACACGTTTGGCATGGCCGGGATACTGTTTTTTCATGCTGACCACGGCCATGCGATAGGAGCAGCCTTCCGGCGGCAGATAAAAATCGACAATCTCGGGAAACTGTTTTTGCAACAGCGGCACAAAGACTTCATTTAACGCCACACCCAGCACCGCCGGTTCATCGGGCGGGCGGCCGGTGTAGGTACTGTGATAGATCGGATCGGGACGATGGGTAATGCGCTCGACGGTAAAGACCGGGAAGGATTCCACTTCGTTGTAATAACCGGTGTGATCGCCAAAAGGCCCTTCGTCCGCCATCTCCCCGGGATGAATGACGCCTTCGAGGACAAATTCGGCCGAGGCAGGCACCTGCAGGTCGGAACCAAGACATTCTGTCACCTCGGTCTTGTCACCGCGTAACAGCCCGGCAAAGCCGTATTCGGAGAGCGTATCGGGCACCGGCGTCACAGCGCCGAGGATGGTCGCCGGATCGGCGCCCAGGGCGACGGCCACCGGGAAGGGCTCGCCGGGATGCGTTTGTTGCCAGTCGCGAAAATCGAGCGCGCCGCCGCGATGCGCGAGCCAGCGCATGATCACCTTGTTGCGGCCGATCACCTGCTGGCGATAGATGCCGAGATTCTGCCGCTCTTTGTTGGGTCCTTTGGTAATGACCAGTGCCCAGGTGATCAGCGGACCGGCATCGCCGGGCCAGCAAGTCTGAATAGGCAGGCGGGAGAGATCGACGTCATCCCCTTCGATAACCTGTTTCTGGCAGGCGGCGCCCTTGACCTGTTTGGGCGCCATGTTCAGCACCTGCTTGAAAATCGGCAGCTTGCTCCAGGCGTCCTTCATGCCTTTGGGCGGATCGGGTTCTTTTAAAAAGGCGAGCAACTTGCCGACCTCGCGCAGGGCCTCGACCGACTCTTCGCCCATGCCCAGCGCCACCCGCTGCGGTGTGCCGAACAGGTTGGCGAGTACGGGAATCTGTGAGCCTTTGGGGTTTTCAAATAACAGCGCCGGCCCGCCGGCGCGCAGAGTGCGATCGCAGATTTCGGTCATCTCCAGGCAAGGGTCGACCTCGGTCTGAATCCGTTTCAGCTCGCCCCGCTCTTCCAGGCGGGCGATAAAATCACGTAAATCGCGGTATTTCATAGACGTTGCCTGCTGACCTTCGCTGCATCATAACGACAGCCGGATGACATGTCATCCAGATAGTGTTGTGAATATTCCTCTCGCAAAGACGCAGTGGCGCAGAGTGAGGAATGATTTGTTTCATGCTTTGCGAGCTTTGCGGCTCCGCGAGAGTTTAATTATCAAAATTAAAAAAGTTTAAAGTTGAACCGTTGTCACAACCGGGGCGTGATCGGAGGGGCGTTCGAGTTTGCGTGGAGCGGTGTCGATAGTGGCTCCCGTGACGCTGTCGGCCAGGTTGTCGCTGATCAGGATGTGATCGATGCGCAGGCCAAGGTTGCGACGAAAGGCTGCAGCGCGATAGTCCCACCAGCTGTAGCTGCCCTCGGGCTGGTCGAAGAGCCGAAAGCTGTCTTTGAAGCCCAGCGCCAGCAGCTGGTGAAATTTTTCCCGTTCCGGTTCGCTGACCAGCACCGAGCCCCGCCAGAGTTCGGGATCATGCACGTCGCGATCTTCGGGGGCGATGTTGAAATCGCCGACCACGACCACATTGGCGTATTGCCGGCGTTGCGTCGCCAGCCAGGCCAGCAGGGCATCGAGCCAGTCGAGTTTGTAGCGATACTTGTCCGAGCCCACTTCGGATCCGTTAGGCACATACAGATTAATAAACCGGACATTATCGCAGGTAGCGGCAACCACGCGCCGCTGCGGATCATCGAAGTCGTCAATGTCGAGAGCGATCGCCTCGGGAGTCAGGGGCTGGCGGGCCAGCAGGGCTACGCCATTATAGGTTTTCTGACCGTTGGCAATCACGTTGTAGCCGGCGGCGGCCAGTTCTTCGATGGGGAACTGCGCATTCTGCAGCTTGGTTTCCTGCAGGCCCACCAGGTCCGGCTGGTGAGCGGCGAGCCAGTCAAGTACCTGCGGTAACCTGACGCGCAGGGAGTTCACATTCCAGCTGGCCAGTTTGAGCATGTTCGTGATCGGCCGTGTTGCTGTCTATCAAATGCGGAAGCCGCCATGGCGTCGACGCAGTCGGAAATCCATCCAGCCAATACCGGCAACGATACCGATGATCAGCACCGTCAACAGTGTCCCCCAGTACCAGCCGGGCAGGTCGGGACGCCATTTTTCCAGCTCCTCGGCGCTGGGCAGTTGCTCGCGGCCGAGAAATTCCTGGGCCAGATCGATACGTGCCTGTAGCGCTTCGTTACGTTCTTTCTGTTGTTCCAGCTGGGCACGGTACTGTTCCACGCCAGGGGGATCGGGGGTGGCCTGTTCCGATTGTTCCCGGAGGGTTTCGATCTCGGCCTGGAGTCGTTCGATCTGACGTTCTTTTTCGGCCAGTTGCTGCAGATTTTCCTCGTTAAGCGCTTCGCTGTCGCCGCCGGCATCAATCTGTTTTTTCAATTCGCGGATGGTAGTCCGGGCGTTGGAGAGTTCATCGCGCCGGATTTGCAGATCCCGTTCGACTTTACTCAGCCGCTCGGTTTTTTGCTTGATTTCGCTGCTCAGCTCTTCATGTTTTTTGGCCAGCAGATCGTACTCCACGGTGGCCGGCTGACGATCGACCAGATAGGTGGCCGGGACCCAGCCCCGATTGCCGTCTTTTAGTTGTACCTGTTTGAAGTCATCACGCACCTGCAGGACCTCGACACTGTCACCACTGGACAGTTTGGTGGTGATCGGGCTGTTCATGTCGGGTTGCTGATGAACGCCGATTTCTATGCGATCAGTGACATACTCGGTGGCTGCCTGGCTTAACGGGGGTCCAGCAAGTAACAGGACAAGGCAGGTAAACCGGAAGATTGTTTTCATTCTGTAGACATCCAGATATTTGAATTATTTGGACCTCCCAACATCCCTGGCGGGGTGTTGAGAGGTCATACAGTCTGTTTGGTAACGTGCCGTTTTCATTGTTCCGGTCTGTTCGTGAAACAGCCGTCGGCAGCCTCTCTCAGGCAGCGATGCCGGTATGGCGCAACAACGCGTCGATCCGGGGCTCCCGGCCACGGAAGTCGACGAACAGCTCCATCGGTTCGCGGGTGCCACCCTGTTCCAGGACCGAGGTCAAAAACCGCTGGCCGGTGGCACGATCAAAAATCCCCGTCTCTTCAAACAGCGAGAAGGCATCGGCCGACAAGACTTCCGCCCACATGTAACTGTAATAGCCTGCCGCATAACCGCCGGCGAAAATGTGCGCAAAACCGTGCTGGAATCGATTATACGGCGCCGGTTTGACCACTGTCACTTCCTCGCGCACCTCATCCAGCATCTGCTGGATCCGCCCGCCCTGATGCGGGTCATACTCCAGGTGCAGGCGAAAATCGAACAACGAGAACTCCAGCTGACGAACCATGAACATGCCGGCCTGGAAATTTTTCGCAGCATACATCTTCTGGTAGAGATCCGCCGGTAATGGTTCACCGGTTTGATAATGGCCGGTGATCACATCCAGGGCCTCGCGTTCCCAGCACCAGTTTTCCATGAACTGGCTGGGCAGTTCGACCGCATCCCACGCGACGCCGTTGATGCCCGAAACCCCGATGTGATCGACCCGGGTCAGCATATGGTGCAGGCCGTGGCCGAACTCGTGGAACAGGGTGATCACCTCGTCGTGCGTGAACAGGGCCGGCTGGTCGCCGACCGGGGGAGTCAGGTTACAGGTCAGATAAGCGACCGGGGTCTGCAGCTCGCCACGGCTGTGGCGCTGTCGGCCGCGGCAGTCGTCCATCCAGGCGCCGCCCCGTTTCTTGGCTCGCGAGTACAGATCCAGATAGAACTGGCCCCGCAGTTCACCCTGGGCATCGCGAATTTCGTAAAAACGGACATCCGGATGCCAGGTATCGACCCCGTCGACCGCATTAATCTCGATGCCGTAAAGCCGTTTGACCACCTCGAACATGCCGGGGATGACGCGGTTCTCCGGAAAATAGGGTTTGAGATCTTCCTGCGAGATGGCGTATTTGTGCTGGCGCAGCTTCTCCGAGTAATAGGCGATATCCCATGGCTCCAGCTGATCCAGGCCATGCTGCTGGCGGGCAAAGTCGCTCAATTCGGCCAGATCCTGCTCGGCCACCGGTTTGGCCCGCCGGGCCAGATCGTGCAAAAAGGACAACACCTGTTCCGGGGATTCAGCCATTTTGGTGGCCAGCGAACGCTCGGCATAGTTGGCGTAACCGAGCAGCTGCGCCAGCTCATGACGCAGCGCGAGGATCTCCTCCATGACTTCGGAGTTATCCCACTGGCCCGCGTAGGGTCCCTGATCCGAAGCACGGGTGACATAGGCTTCGTGCAGTTCAGCGCGCAGATCCCGGTCGTCGGCATGGGTCATCACAGCATAGTAAGAGGGAAAATCGAGCGTGAAGACCCAGCCTTCCAGCTCTTTCTCCTCTGCCGCCTGGCGGGCCATGGCGCGGGCGGATTCGGGCAGGCCGGCCAGCCGGGACTCATCAAGGATCTGCTTGTGCCAGGCATGGGTGGCATCCAGCAGGTTCTCCTCGAATTTGGTGGTCAGGCTGGAAAGTCGTTGCTGAATTTCCTTGTAACGCTGTTTTTTCTCCGCGGGCAGATCCACGCCAGAGAGATGAAAATCGCGCAGCGCGTTGTCGATAATCTTTTTCTGCGCCGCATCCAGTTGCGCATACTCGGGCGAGTCGGCGATGGCCTTGTAAGCGGCATAAAGCTGTTCGTTCTGGCCCAGTTCGGTGGCGTAGTCACTGAGTTTGGGCAGACAGGCATTGTACGCTTCGCGCAGGGCATCACTGTTGACCACCGAGTTCATGTGACTGACCGGCGACCAGGCCCGATCGAGTTGATCGTCCATCTCTTCCAGGGGCTGGATCAGGTTCTCCCAGCTGTAATGATCGCTATCGGCCAGCAGCTGTTGCAGTTGTTCACGGTTATGTTGCAACAACGTATCGAGCGCCGGCTCAACATGTTCGGGGTTAATACAACTGAACGGCGGCAAGCCGGTCATTTCGAGCAAAGGATTGGACATCAATACGGTACCTGATACTGTGTAAGTGAATTCGGGCGCACATTGCGCGGACTAATTTAGCATGAACCGCCATCGCCTGCGGCACGGGAGACAGTTTTGGCCGAAAACAGCTTGCCCTATGCCAATCTGACTCCGACCTTGATACTGGATGCTGTCGACGCCTGCGGTTTTCAAGCCAGCGGCGCCCTGCTGGCATTGAACAGTTACGAAAACCGGGTCTATCAGGTCGGTCTGGAGGACGGGACGTTTCTGATTGCCAAGATCTACCGCCCGGGGCGCTGGTCGGACGAGGCAATTCTGGAAGAACACGCCTTCGCCCACGAGCTGGCCGATCTGGAAATCCCCGTGATTGCCCCGCTGCAACTGCCCGACGATCAGACCCTGGTGCACCATGGCGGTTACCGCCTGGCCCTCTATCCCCGCCGCGGCGGGCGTCCGCCGGAGCTCGATGATCCGGACCATCTGCGCTGGATGGGGCGTATGCTGGGCCGCATCCATGCCTGCGGCAGCCAGCGGCTGTTTCGCCATCGGCCCCGGCTGAGTATCGAGCTGCTCGGCACCGGGCCCTATGCTTATTTAATGGAACACGACTTCGTCCCTGCCGAGCTGGCCCACAACTATCGCCAGGCGGCCGAGACCCTGCTGGAGGCGATCACGGCGATCTGGGCCGAGGTCGGCGAATGGATCGAGCCGCTGCGCCTGCACGGTGACTGCCATCCCGGCAATATCCTGTGGACCGAACAGGGCCCCCATTTTGTGGATCTGGACGACTGCATGATCGGCCCCGCGGTGCAGGATCTGTGGATGCTGCTCAGCGGCGATCGGGTGGATATGACCCGTCAGCTGGCCCAGCTGCTGGAAGGCTACAGCCAGTTTTACGATTTCAATGCGCTGGAGTTACGCCTGATCGAGGCGCTGCGCGGCCTGCGGTTGATTCACTACAGCGGCTGGCTGGCGCGACGCTGGCACGATCCCGCCTTTCCCATGCACTTTCCCTGGTTCAATACCCCCCGCTACTGGGAAGAGCAGCTCAACATCCTGCGCGAGCAGGTGGAGCGGCTGGAACAACCGCCGCTGGAACCGTGAGGCGGAAACAGCGTCACTGCCTATTGAGCCAGTCTCCGCCCTCTGTGCCAGGGATGGTTCAGGCTGTTGGCAGAAAAATAAAATAAAGGGGCGCGTTGCGCCCTTTTTTGTTGCGGGTTTATTCCGGTTTCCAGATGCCGACGGCGGGATCGTCAGTCTGCTCGCTGTGGCCTGTGGGCGCGGCGGCGGGCTGTTGCTGCGCGGCGGAGTCCTGCGCTTCCTGGGCGGCCACATGTTTGGCGAAGGCGGTCAGCTGGTCGAGCACTTCGTCGCGTTCGTTGTCGCCGCCGGGATAGCCGGCGGCCAGATAGCCGGAGACCGCCGAGAGGTACTGCAGGGCCAGCATCATGTTCTTTTCCACGTTGGGATCGTGTTGCACGATGACGTTGTAGATGCCGTGGATCAGATCATCGGACAGGGTGATAGATTCGCTCATTCTCGGTTTCCCGTTTCGCTTTATAAATGGATGCAGGATTGTACGATCTCTATATAATATTGTCTCTACCGCCAAGACCCTGTCAGCTTTCAGGGAAATTCATCCAAACCGCAGTAGAGAGTCTTTATGAGTCAACATTTCGATCTGATTTCCATCGGCGCCGGCAGTGGTGGATTGTCCGCCGCCGAGCGCGCCGCCGAGTATGGTAAAAAAACCGCCGTCATCGAAAACAACAAGCTGGGTGGCACGTGTGTCAACGTCGGCTGTGTGCCCAAGAAAGTGATGTGGTTCGCCGCCGGCGTCGCCGAAACATTGCACGACGCCACCGGCTATGGCTTCGACGTCAGTCTGAATAAATTCGACTGGGGCAAACTGGTGGAAGCGCGGGAAGGTTATATCAACGGCATCACCGACTGGTATGGCAATTACCTGAAAGATTCCAATATCGAGCACCTGCAGGGCACGGCCCGATTTAGCGATGCCCATACTGTGGACGTGGATGGCGAGCAGTACACGGCCGACCATATCGTCATCTCCCCCGGCGGCTATCCGGTGGTGCCGGATGTGCCGGGCGCCGAGCACGGTATTACCTCCGACGGCTTCTTTGCCCTCAAGGAACAGCCCAAACGGGTTGCCGTGGTGGGCGCCGGTTATATCGCCGTGGAGCTGGCCGGTGTACTGAACAGCCTGGGCAGCGAGGTGAGCATGTTGTTGCGCCGGGATCATTTTCTTTCCGACTTCGACGCCATGCTGCGCGAGACCCTGATGGAAGAGATGATGAACGCCGGCGTCAACATCATGTCCCGGGTCAATGTCGAGCGGATCGAGAAGCAGACCGACGGGACATTGAATATTCACTGCCAGAGTGGCGTTACCCTGGAAGGCTACGATTGTCTGATCTGGGCCATCGGCCGCGCGCCCAATACGGCTGATCTCAATCTGGCTGCGGCCGGCGTTGAATATAACGATGACGGCACCATTCCGACCGACGCCTATCAGCAGACCAATGTCGAAGGCGTGTATGCCGTCGGTGATGTGATCGGCAAGGCACAACTGACGCCGGTGGCAATTGCCGCATCACGACGCCTGTCGGATCGGCTGTTCAATAACATGCCCGAACGCAAGCTCGATTATGAAAACATTCCCACGGTCATGTTCAGTCACCCGCCCATTGGCACCATCGGCCTGAGCGAAGACGAGGCCCGCGAGCAGCATGGCGACGCGGTCAAGGTTTACCAGACCGGCTTCACCGCCATGTACCATGCATTCAGTCCCCATCCGCAGCGTACCGCCATGAAACTGGTCTGCGTCGGCGCCGAGGAAAAAGTCGTCGGCTGTCACATCATCGGCATGGGTGCCGATGAGATGCTGCAAGGCTTCGGCGTGGCGATCAAAATGGGCGCCACCAAAAAAGACTTCGACAACTGCGTCGCGTTGCACCCGACCAGTGCGGAAGAACTGGTGACTTTGAGATAGAAAGCAGTGATGGAAAACATTTACCACGAAGGCGCGAAGACACGAAGTAAATGAATATGTAAATCTTCGAGACTTCGTGTCTTCGTGGTGAAAACTGATTGAAAGGGGTAGCGGAACATGGCAATCAGGGATTTTGAAGAGATCATGCCGGACCTGCATCCCGATGCCTATGTGGATGAGTCGGCGCTGGTGATCGGGGATGTGGTCATCGGGGCCGACAGCTCGGTCTGGCCGTTCACGGTGATCCGGGGCGATGTGAATGCGATTCGCATTGGGGCTAACACCAATATCCAGGATAACTCGGTGCTGCATGTGACGCACGACGGGCCGTACAATCCTGGCGGTTACGCGCTGAACGTGGGCGATAACGTCACGGTCGGGCATCGTGCCATCCTGCACGGCTGCAGCATTGCGGATAATTGTCTGATCGGCATGGGCGCGACGGTGATGGATGGTGTGACAGTGCACGAACATACTATCATTGGCGCCGGCTCGCTGGTCACGCCCGGCAAGGAACTGGAGGGTGGTCTGTGGCTGGGCAGTCCGGCGCGCAAGGTGCGCGAGCTGACGGACGAGGAACGCGAGTCCATTGCCTATTCCGCCCAACATTACGTTCGACTGAAAAACCGCCACCAGCAATCCTGACCGGCGATGGCACGACTGGCGCCGTCTTTTTTTGATCAACCGCCCTGCGACCTGGCCCGCGCGCTGCTGGGCAAGGTGCTGCGGCATCGTTATGGCCAACACTGGCTGGCCTGCCGTATTATCGAAACCGAGGCCTATTATCTCGAGGAACGGGGCAGCCATTCTTCGCAGGGCTACACCGACAAGCGCCGCGCCATGTTCATGGACCCCGGTACCATTTATATGTACTACGCCCGGGGCGGCGATTCACTGAACATCAGTGCCCGTGGGGAAGGTAATGCGGTATTGATCAAATCTGCAGTGGCGTATTTCGATCGCCTCTCGCCCCGCAGTAACCGGTCGGTCATGCAGCGCCTCAATCCCGTCAAAGGCTCCGGCGAATTACGGTCCGAGGAGAAACTGTGTAGTGGCCAGACCCTGTTATGTGCGGCGCTGGGACTCAAGGTTGATCAATGGGATCAGCAACAGTTCGATGCGCAGTATTTTTATATCGACGATGTCGGCTATCAGCCTGAAACGGTGATCCAGACCACACGCCTGGGTATTCCCGCCGGGCGAGATGAAGATCTCATGTATCGCTATATCGATTACGCCCACGCGGCCCAATGTACCAGTAATCCGTTGAGCAAACGCGCCTGGCATGAGGGACAGGATTATGTCCTCCACCATCTATCTGATACTGGCTGAACTGACCGTTCTTCTCCATTTTCTGTTCGTGGCCTTCGTCACCGTCGGCGCGTTATTGTTGCTGCGCTGGCCAAAACTTATCTGGCTACACCTGCCGGCGTTATTCTGGGGAATCTACATCCAGTTCAGCGGCGGTTACTGTCCACTTACGCCGCTGGAAAAAACCTTTCGCCAACTGGCCGATATAGAAACGTATGAGGGTGGCTTCATCAACCATTACCTCATCCCGATAATCTATCCGCCCGGACTGACCCATGAGATGCAGATCATGATCGGTATCGGGCTGATCGTTTTGAACATAGTGATCTATAGCCTGTTCATTTATCGTCAACGGCATCGGGGAACTAGCTGACTTACTGGGAAAATAACGCAGAGGGCGCGGAGGCGCAGAGCCGCAGAGAAAGAAAATAATTATTGTTTGATCTTGTCGCGAAATTTAAACATATACCAATTCGCTATAATGTTTGTTATTCCGATCAGGTTCACCAGTAATTTTATAGGCGCAGGAAGAACGTCGTTGATTTTGTAACCATTCCAGAACAAACAACCAGATGATCGTAGAGATTAGGACAGTAAAACCATTAATCAATCTCCTGTTCGCTATGTTGGCCGGGGTGCCATTCACTTATCACTTATATTGTTCTCCGCGGCTCTGCGCCTCCGCGTCCTCCGCGATTTTTCTGCTATACCATCAAGCGGTCATTTCCCGGCGCAGTTGCTCGATCACAGGTTTGGTGTCGGGGCGAACGCTGCGCCAGATGTAAAAGGACTCGGCGGCCTGTTCCACCAGCATGCCCAGGCCATCCAACACGGTAGTGGCGCCATGTTGTGTGGCCCAGTGCATGAATGGCGTGGGTTCGGCGCCGTACATCATGTCGTAGCAGGTCGCGCCGTCTGCGAGCAGGTTGTCGGGCAGTGGTGGCAGTTCGCCCTGTAAACTGGCCGCGGTGGCGTTGATCACCAGATCGAACTGTTTGTTCTCGAGAGCCTCATAGCCACTGCCTTCAATATTACCCAGATCGCGGAAGCTGTCGGCCAGTTCGCGGGCTTTTTCGGCCGTGCGGTTGGCGATGATCAGTTGTGCCGGTTGCTGTTCGAGCAGCGGGGCGAGGACACCCCGAGCGGCACCGCCGGCGCCCATGAGCAGCACCTGTTTATTCTTTATCTCGATCCGGTTATTGAGTAAATCATTCACCAGGCCGATACCGTCGGTGTTATCGCCAAACAGCGTCTTGTCGATGAACTTGATGGTATTGACCGCGCCGGCCCGTTCGGCGCGGTCGCTGCGTTCGTTGACCAGCGCCCAGGCTTCCTGTTTGAACGGCACGGTGATATTGAGCCCCTTGCCGCTACTGGCGTCGAAGTTGCCGACGGCCTGGACAAAGCCGCCGGGATCGACCTGGATCGCTTCATAGTGGACCGGCTCGCCGGTCTGTTCGGCAAACAGCGTATGTATGCGCGGTGATTTGCTGTGGGCAACGGGGTTGCCCATCACGGCATAATTGTCGAGGCGGCGGCGAAAATCAAACAGGTCGCTCATAAGTCAGGTGTCATCAGCTGGTGAGTCAGTCGGGTGTGTGCGTTGTACACCGGGTAGCGTACGGATCCTGATGTAACATGTGTCAGGACAGCGTGCTAGTATTGTATCGCATCCGGCGCCGAGTAGATAAAACCGCATAGTATGATTTTTTCCCGTTCCCGAAAAGAGCAGTTCCACCGTCAGCTTGCGGCGGTGGATCTGGGTTCCAACAGTTTTCACATGATTGTGGCCCGTGCCAGCGACCGTGCCCTGCAGGTGCAGGACCGGTTGCGCGAAATGGTACGTCTCGGTGCCGGCCTGGACGAGGCGGGCAATCTGGACGAGGCGGCGCAGCAACGGGCGCTGGCCTGCCTGGAGCGGTTTGGCCAGCGATTGCAAAGTCTCAAGGATCGGGAAGTGCGCGTCGTCGGGACCAATACGCTACGCGCGGCGCGTAATGCCACGGATTTTTTACAACAGGCGGAAGCAGCGCTGGGACAGTCGGTGGAAATCATTTCAGGGATTGAAGAGGCCCGACTGATCTATCTGGGGGTGGCCCACAGCCTGGCCGAAGAGGGCAATCGGCGCATGGTGATCGATATCGGTGGTGGTAGTACCGAGGTAATCATTGGCGAGCGTTTCGAACCGCTGTTGCTGGAAAGCCTGTATATGGGTTGTGTGAGCATGAGCCGGGAATTTTTTCCTGATGGTGAAATAACCCAGGTTCGTCTCCGGGCGGCCGAAATGGCGGCGCAACTGGAGCTGGAAGGGTTTGCTCATCGCTGTCATCAACTCGGCTGGGAACAGACGGTCGGGGCCTCGGGCACGGCCAAGGCGCTGGCGAAAGTGGTGCAGGCGCAGGGCTGGTGTACGGAAGGCATCACGGCCAAGTCCATGAAACAACTGCGCAAGGCGTTGCTCGAGGCCGGTCACATTGATCGGCTTTCCCTCAAGGGATTGAGCGAGGAGCGTCGACCGGTGTTCGTCGGCGGGTTTGTGATCATGTGGGCGCTGTTCCAGTCACTGGATATCAAGCAGATGCTGGTTTCCGACGGGGCGTTGCGCGAAGGTTTGCTGTACGACATGCTCGGCCGTCATCAGCATGAAGACGTGCGGGAGCAGAGTGTCGAGCTGTTACAAAAACGTTATCAGATCGATCTTGAACATGCCTGGCAGGTGGAAAAGACGGCGCTTGCCTTGCTGGACCAGGTCAGTGAACCCTGGCAGCTCGAGCAGTCACGCTATGGGCAGCTACTGGGCTGGGCGGCGCGCCTGCACGAGATCGGTCTGGCCATCGCGCATGCCGGTTATCACAAGCACGGTGCCTATCTGCTGGAGCATTCGGATCTGCCGGGATTCAGTGTCCAGGAGCAACAGTTGCTGGCGAAGCTGGTATACAGTCATCGGCGCAAGCCGGATCCACAGGCGTTCAGCGATTTGTCCAAATCGGTCAGGGACATCGCGATGAAACTAACCATTCTGTTGCGCCTGGCAGTCAAGCTGCAACGCAGTCGGTTGCATGACGCTCTGCCGGACTTGCATCTCAAGGCGAAGCCCCGGCAGCTGAAGTTGATTTTCCCCTCTGACTGGCTGGAACAGCATGATCTGACCCGGGCGGACCTGGAGCGGGAAATCGGTCACCTGCTGTTACTCGATTATGAGTTGAAGATCGAATCGCTGTAATTTAGAGGGCTCGAGTCGCTGGCCGCCAGTGACTAGTTACTTTTTTCGGTGCCCGGGTCGGCCGCCAGCTTTTCCAGTAGTTGGCGCTGCACGTTGCGGGGTTTCTGGTTCCCCTGTTTGACCTTGCGATAAGTTCCATCGCTTTGCAGTTGCCAGGCAAGGGTATTGTCTGTCAGATAAGCCAGCAGTCCGTCGTTAATGACCCGCTTTTTCATGGCCGGATCCTCGATCGGAAAGCAGGTTTCCACACGCCGGAAGAAGTTACGATCCATCCAGTCGGCACTGGAGCAATACACCTGGGGATCGCCGCCGTTCTCAAAATAATAGATCCGCGTATGTTCCAGAAAACGGCCGACGATCGAACGCACCTGGATATTATCGGAAATACCGGCAACGCCGGGACGCAGACAGCAGATGCCGCGCACGATCAGATCGATTTTGACGCCGGCCTGAGACGCTTCGTACAGTTTGGCGATGATTTTCGATTCCACCAGCGAGTTGACCTTGACGATGATGCGCGCCGGCTGGCCGTTGCGCGCGTTCTCCGCCTCGTGATCGATCATGGTCAGCAGGCGCTTGTGCAGGGTGAACGGCGACTGCAACAGCTTGCGCAACTTGGTCGCCTTGCCCAGTCCGGTCAACTGGGTGAACAGCCGATGCACGTCCTCGCCGATCGCATTGTCACAGGTCAGCAGACCGTAATCGGTATACACCCGGGCGGTACCGGCGTGATAGTTGCCGGTGCCCAGATGCGCGTAGCGGCGGATACGCCGCCCTTCACGGCGCACGATCAACAGCAGCTTGGCATGCGTCTTGTGGCCGACCACGCCGTAGACGACATGGGCCCCGGCATCTTGCAGGCGGGTCGCCAGCTCGATATTGGCTGCCTCGTCGAAGCGGGCACGCAGTTCCACCACCACGGTCACTTCCTTGCCGCCTCTGGCGGCCTCGACCAGGGCATCCACCAGCGGTGAATCAGCACCGGTGCGATACAGGGTTTGCTTGATAGCCAGCACTTTCGGATCGCCGGCGGCCTGTTTCAGCAGGCTGATAATGGGCGCAAAGGATTCGAAGGGGTGATGCAGCAACACATCCCCGTGGCGAATTACTTCGAATAGATCATCATTGTTCTTTAACCGCTTGGGAATACCAGGAGTAAAGGGCGGATACTTGAGTTCGGGACGATCCACCAGATCGTGGATTTCCAGCAGGCGATTGAGATTGACCGGGCCGTTAACCTGAAAAAGATCTTCCTGATCCAGCTTGAACTTTTGCAGCAGGTATTCGGCCATCTCGTCACTGCAGTTGTCGGCGACTTCCAGGCGGACCGCGTCGCTCAGGCGGCGCGAGGAGAGCTCGCCCTTGATGGCGCGCATCAGATCGTCGATTTCTTCCTCATCGACGAACAGATCGCTGTCGCGGGTCACCCGGAACTGATAACAACCGGTGACGTTCATGCCTGGGAACAGTTCGCTGACATGGGTATGGATGATGGAACTCAAAAAGACAAAGGTTTCACCGTTGGCGAGCGACGAGGGCAGGCGGATCAGGCGCGGCAGACTGCGCGGGGCCTGGACGATGGCGATACGACTATCGCGTCCGAACGCATCCTTGCCTTCCAGCGCGACGATGAAATTGAGACTGCGATTGAGCACCCGCGGGAAAGGGTGGGCCGGATCCAGCCCCAGCGGGCTGAGAACCGGCAGCAGTTCATTGCTGAAATAGCGTTTGATCCAGGCCGCCTGTTTCTGGTTCCAGCGCGAACGTTTGAGAAAATGGATCCGTTGTTTGGCCAGCTCGGGGATCAGGACTTCGTTCAGTACCCGGTATTGCTCGTCCACCAGGCGGTGGGCCTCGTCGCTGATCCGGGCCAGCAGCTGCTCCGGCGTCAGGCTGTCGGCACTGCCGCTGGTGGATTCCAGCGCGGCGCGATGCATCAGTCCGGCCACACGGATTTCGAAAAATTCGTCCAGGTTGGTGCTCGAGATGCACAAAAATCGCAGTCGCTCGAGAAGCGGTACGCTCTCGTCGCTGGCCTGGGCCAGCACGCGCCACTGAAACTGGAGCAGACTCAGTTCGCGGTTGAAATAGAGATCGGGATCAGTCAGGTCGTTTTTCTCCATGTTGTCATAAAACCATAACCGTATGACAACGGGATGACAAATGGATTCCGACTAAAAGCAAGTGTTCCAGATGCCCGTCCATTTTAACGAGACACCTGGATCAAGGAGAAATGCGACGGATCCAGGTTTTGTCGGTTTCAGATGAATCCGCTTCACCTGTCTGGTCCGGTGTGAAGTAGCAGGAAAAAGCTTGTCTCTCGCAGAGACGCCACGGCGCAAAGAAAGAAATCTGATATGGTCCATGCTCAGCGAGAGCAGTATAGCCGGATATCATCTCGACAGGGATCGGTACGTGGAGCGCACCTCTCCCTGACATAGCACCCTCCAGACCTTTCATATACTACCCAATCCTGTGAGTAGTCGTTGAGCTCAGCCGCCGAAAATACCCTTGAACATGAAGAAGAACAGAATCGCCAGAATCGCGCCGGCGGGCAGGGTGACGATCCAGGACATGAAAATGGTACGTACCACGCCCATGTTGACCGCGGCGATCCCGCGCGCCATGCCGACGCCGAGTACAGCACCGACCAGCGTATGGGTGGTGGAGATGGGCAGGCCGGTCCCGGAGGCGACCACCACAGTAGTGGCCGCGGCGAGCGTCGCGGCAAAACCCCGGCTCGGGGTCAGTTCGGTAATCCCCTGGCCGACAGTGGCGATCACCTTGTGGCCATACATCATCAGCCCGGCTACGATCCCGATCCCACCGAGCAGCAGGATCCACGGCGCCATCAACGAACGCTGGGTTACCTCGCCATCGTTTTGCACAATGCTGACGACGGCCGCCAGCGGCCCGACGGCATTGGCCACGTCGTTGGAGCCGTGAGCAAAGGCCATGGCGCAGGCGGTGACCATCATCAAAACACCGAAAACCTTCTCCACATTGGTGAAGTGATATTCCCGGTCGGCATTGGGATCAAACTTGAGCTGGCGAATGAAGTAGATACCGATCAGCATGACGATGACACCGACGCTGATAGCGACCAGGTAATTTTCCAGGATGCTCAGTTCCAGGCCGATGTGTTTGAGCCCCTTGAACATGGTGACCAGGGCCACGATAAAACCGACCAGAAAAATATAGAGCGGCACATAACGACGCGCGCTGGCCAGCGGGTCATCGGTATTGAAGATCAGTTTTTGCACGCTCATGAACAGGGCAAAAGCGATGGCCCCCGAGGTCACGGGCGAAATGACCCAGCTCATCACGATGGTGCCGACCTTGGCCCAGTGAACGGCTTCGATGCCCAGCCCGACCGCGGCAAAGCCAACAATGGCGCCGACGATCGAGTGGGTGGTGGAAACCGGCCAGCCGGCCCGGCTGGCGATGAGCAGCCAGATCCCGGCGGCCAGCAGAGCGGCCAGCATTCCGTATACCAGTAACTCCGGTGAGCCGGCCATCATTTCGGCGTCGATCATGCCCTTGCGAATGGTGGCGGTAACCTGCCCCCCGGCCAGAAAGGCACCGAGAAATTCGAATATGGCGGCGATAATGATCGCCTGCTTGATGGTCAGGGCTTTTGAGCCGACCGAGGTGGCCATGGCATTGGCGACATCATTGGCCCCCACACCCCAGGCCATGAACAGGCCGAAGACACACGCAAGAATAATGAAGGTCAAACCAAATTCCATCATCTTCCCCTGGTTGTTGTTTTTTAGCGGGCCAGCATCAATTCGAGCCGGCTGCCGACGCGCTGGGCCAGATCGGCCAGATCCCCGATCCAGTCAAGAATCCGGTACATGAACATCACGTCGACAGGGGGAAGGTCCTTTTCCATTTTGAACAAAATCGCGCGAACCGCGACCTGAATATCATCGGTATCGCTCTCGATAACATCGAGCTTATCGATCATGGATTCGACCAGATCGATTTCATTGCCGCCAAAACCAGTGGCGACCAGTTCATCCAGCTCGTTAATGGCGGTCTGGGCCTGGGCCGTGGCATCGGCGCAACGGTCGACAAAATCCAGTAACGGGGCATGCATGATGTCGGGGAACTGCATCTGACGACCGAGCATCAAGCCGGAAATATCCTTGGCCTTGTTGGCAATGCGATCCTGCATGGTCAGCACTTCAAGCAGATCGCGACGCGAGACCGGCATGAACAGACCGTGGGGCAGCTTGAGCCGCAGCTCACGCTTGAGGGCATCGGCCTCATTCTCGCGGGTGGCGATCAGCTGGCGGACGGATTCGGCTTTGTCCCAATCCTCGGCCAGGGCGGCCTTGAAGAAGGGGATCAACTCGGTCACGGTCGCCTGGACCTTGGCCATGTGTTGCTGCAGGGGAGAGATAGGCGAGGAGCCGAACAGACCGGATATGTAGCTTCGGGGCATGACAAATACCTTGGCGTTAGGGTTTGCTCACCGGCGGCTGACGTCGGGCGTCTGCTGCCCACGCAGTATACCGGCCTGAAGAGAAATATGACAGTTTTGTGACAGCCGGCACAGTGTGTGCCGGACAAAGAATCAGTCTTCTTTCAACCAGCCGGCGGCCCGTTTGGCGAAGTAGGTGAGAATGCCGTCGGCCCCGGCGCGCTTGAAGCCCAGCAGCGATTCCATGATCACCGCTTTTTCATCCAGCCAGCCGTTTTGCGCCGCGGCCATGAGCATGGCGTATTCGCCGCTGACCTGATAGACGTAGGTCGGGGCGCCGAATTCCTGTTTTACACGATGGACGATATCCAGATAGGGCATCCCCGGTTTGATCATCACCATGTCGGCCCCCTCGTCCAGATCCAGGCCCACCTCCCACAGTGCCTCGTCGCTGTTGGCCGGATCCATCTGGTAACTGTATTTGTTACCGCCCCCGAGGTTGGCCGCCGAACCGACCGCGTCGCGAAACGGCCCGTAAAAACTGGAGGCATACTTGGCCGAATAGGCCAGAATCCGGGTGTGAATCTGGCCGGCCTGTTCCAGCGCGCTGCGAATCCGGCCGATGCGCCCGTCCATCATGTCCGACGGGGCGACCACGTCGGCCCCGGCCTCGGCATGGGAGAGTGCCTGCCTGACCAGCACCTCGACGGTTTCATCATTGAGTACATAACCGGTGCTGTCGATGAGCCCGTCCTGGCCGTGGGTGGTGAAGGGATCCAGGGCGACATCGGTGATCACGCCCAGTTCCGGCAGCTGTTCCTTGAGTGCCCGCACCGCGCGCTGGGCCAGGCCCTCGGGATTGTAGGCCTCGCGGGCGTCTTCGGATTTGACCTCAGGCGGGGTGACCGGAAACAGGGCCATGGCCGGGATGCCCAGCTCAAGCAGCTGCTCGCCTTCACGCAGCAGCTGGTCAATACTGACCCGCTCGATACCGGGCATGGAGGGTACCGCTTCGCGCAGGCCCTCGCCTTCGAGCACGAACATGGGATAAATCAGGTCGTCCACGCTCAGCTGCGATTCGCGCATCAGCCGGCGGGAAAATTTGTCCCGCCGCATCCGGCGCATACGTACCCCGGGATAACGGCCGCGTCCGGTCTCGATTTGCGCCACCTGCCTCTCCTGTGAAAAAGTGAACCGGTGCCCCATTCGGGCATCCAAAGCTATATAATAAGCCTGAGCTGGAGACTCGGCCCTGGAAGGCCGATAACCTTGCCGAGCATACCGTAACCGATACCCATTTTAAACGGGAGCCGCACCATCATGAACCAGTCAACCTTGCCTGCCACCCTGTTTCGTCTGCCTGCCCTGATCGGCATCCTGCTGGTCATGCTGTTGCTTGCTTCGGGGCGTCCCGCCGTGGCGGCCGATAATGATCCCGACCAGGCCCGGCAACTGCTGGAACAGGTTGCGCAGGAGATGATCCAGGCAACCAATCAGCGCCGCGAGGAAATCAGGCAAAACCCGAAAGTGGTGGAGGAACTGGTCGAGGAGCTGCTGTTGCCACACATCGATCTGATAACGGCCTCGCGCTGGGTACTGGGCAAGCACTGGCGACGCGCCAGCAAGGAACAGAAGATCAGCTTCATCAAGCACTTCCGCGGCATGCTGTTGCGCTTCTACGCCACCGCATTGGCCGATTATCTGAACGACAACACGGTCGATGAAAACCTGATCCGGTTTCAACCGGTGCGCGCCGAAGCCGGCAGCGAGGATGTCACCGTCCGCTCCCACGTCTACCCGCCCAGCGGTCAGCCTGTTCCGGTTAACTACAACATGCACCTGACCCGCAAGGGCTGGAAGGTATATGACGTTTCCGTCGAAGGCGTGAGTGTGATCACCACCTATCGCAACAGCTTCAACGATGAGATTCGCCGCAATGGTCTCGATCAGCTTATCGCCCGGCTTGCCAATGAGGACGAGGAGCTGGTCAAACAGCCGGGCGGGGCTAATAGCTGAGCCAGCAATAAATATAATAAAGAGGGATAGCGTTGAGGGGTGTTCAGGTTGTTTATGGCGGCGCCGTCGTCGTCCAGAGAGAATCATGTCAAAACCGATTTTAAAGCGCATCGAGCAATCTAACGGATACAAGTTTACTAAACTGTTAGTCAAGCGACTGGCCGGTGAAGAGCTCTGGCTCAGACCGGAAATCCGTGTTAACAAGCTGAACAAAGGTGACTGGCTGTTTTATCCGGAT
The DNA here is from genome assembly GCF_031581315.1 of Thiohalophilus sp. Classification (GTDB taxonomy): domain Bacteria; phylum Pseudomonadota; class Gammaproteobacteria; order UBA6429; family Thiohalophilaceae; genus Thiohalophilus. The sequence goes on along the minus strand of NZ_JAVLAZ010000002.1, from coordinate 19,768 downwards.
TCGCTGAATAGCGAATCCGTGGTCTATTCATTCGGAGTAGGGGAAAATATTGATTTCGATTTGATATTAATCGATCAGTTTGACCTGGCGGTTCACGCTTTTGACCCCACGCCGTCGACGGTCGATTGGCTGTCAGCTCAGCCGGACATTCCCGAAAACCTTGATTTTCATCCCTGGGCAGTAACGGACAGTGACGGGATGATCACATTGTACCCGCGTGTGAGGGGTAAAAAGAAATCAAAAGTGATGTATACGCTGATCGCTGAAGAGGGTGTCGCCGAGTCCGGCGTTGACGTCCCTGCATTGACGATCGGTACTATCATGTCAAAGCTCGGACATGATCATATAGACCTGATGAAAATCGATATCGAAGGGGCCGAGTATGACGTTCTGGATAACATGCTCGATAGTTCAATCAAACCGGAACAGTTGCTGGTTGAGTTTCATCACCGTATCCCCGGTATTGGCCCGAAAAAAACGGCGCGTGTAATCCGGCGACTTCGGGAAACAGGTTATCGACTTTTTGCGATCTCGGAGACGGGGCGTGAACTGTCATTCCTGCTTGAGACAGAGCGGCAGTAAACCTGGTTCGGTACAAAATCTCTGTTTGTCGGTACTCGTCTTCGTTCGAACTGGCTAATTATCTTGTCGCGGCACTCACCCGATATTGTCACAATAGCTTTATGCTTGTTTTTCGCTTCATCGCCAACGCGCTCGCGCCACTAACGTTACTGGCGGCCGTACTGGCGTGGTGGCATCCCCCGCTGTTTTTGATCTTCAAGCCGGTGTTTATCTGGTTGTTTGCGGCGACCATGTTTGCGGTGGGCGTGACCCTGGATCGCCGGGAGCTGATCGCGACTCTGCAACAGCCGTTGCAGATTGCCCAGGGGGTGATGACGCAATACACCCTGATGCCGCTGCTGGCGTTCACGATTGTGATGCTGGTCGATCTGCCGCCGGCCCTGGCGCTGGGCTTTATTATTGTCGGCTGCGCGCCGGGGGCGATGGCCAGCAACGTCATGGTCTATCTGGCCGGTGGGGCGGTGGCCCTGTCGATTGCGATGACCACGGTCTCTACCCTGCTCTCACCGCTGCTGACCCCGGTGCTGGTGGAATGGCTCGGCGGCGAGTTCATTCCGGTACCGCTGGCGGCGATGATGCGCACGATTGTGGTTACCGTGGTGGTGCCGGTGGGCCTGGGTTTGTGGCTGCAACCGTATCTGGGCCGCTATCTGACTACGGCGCGGGACGTGGCGCCGGGCATCGCGGCCGTCGCGATTATCATCATCTGCGCCTACGCCATGGCCAACGCGGTCAACCACAACGCCCTGGCCATGCAGGATTACGGTCTGTCGGTACTGGGGCTGGTGGTCCTGCTCAACGCCCTGGGCTATGCCGGCGGCTGGCTGCTGGCCCGGCTGTACGGTTTCGATCGCCGTCGGCGTCTGACCCTGGCCATCGAAATCGGTATGCAAAATGCCGGTTTGGGGGTGGTGCTGGCCCTGGCCCATTTTGCCGATCAGCCGCAAACCGCGCTGCCCGGCGCGCTGTTCGCTGTCTGGTGTATCGTCACCGCCGCCGGGGCCACCACGTGGTTCCGGCGTCGGGCCGCCCGGCTGGCGAGCGAAACCCTTGCCTGAGGCGCAGGGTTTTTTGTCCGCGCCGCTGGTGTACAATGCCGGGCCGTACAGCGACAGGAGCAGGCGGTGAAACAGTTTGACGGCACGACAGTGCTCTGCGTGCGGCGCGACAACAAAGTAGTGCTGGGCGCCGATGGCCAGGTGAGTTTTGGCGACACAGTCATGAAGGGGAATGCCCGCAAGGTGCGTCGTCTCTATCATAACAAGGTGCTGGCCGGTTTTGCCGGCGGCACGGCCGACGCCTTCACCCTGTTTGAATATTTCGAGGGCAAACTGGAGAAACATTCCGGAAATCTGCTGCGCGCCGCCGTGGAAATGGCCAAGGACTGGCGCACCGATCGCACCCTGCGCCGGCTCGAAGCCCTGCTGACCGTGGCCGACAAGGAGGCGATGCTGATCATCTCCGGCAATGGCGACGTGATCGAACCGGAACACAATCTGGTGGCGATCGGCTCCGGTGGGCCCTATGCCCAGGCCGCGGCCCGGGCCCTGCTGGAAAACAGTGAGCTGGATGCCCGCGCCATTACCGAGAAAGCCTTGAATATTGCCGCCGACACCTGCATCTATACCAACCATAACCTGGTTATCGAAGAACTCGAACACTGAACCCGACTGTTAAGGCCTCCCATGTCCCAAATGACGCCCCGTGAGATTGTCCAGGAACTGGACAAGCACATCATCGGCCAGTCCGCCGCCAAGCGGGCGGTGGCGATCGCCCTGCGCAACCGCTGGCGACGTAGCTGTGTGGATGTTGAACTGCGCAACGAGATCACACCCAAGAACATTCTGATGATCGGCCCCACCGGGGTCGGCAAGACCGAAATCGCCCGGCGCCTGGCGCGCCTGGCCAATGCCCCGTTCATCAAGGTGGAAGCGACCAAGTTCACCGAAGTCGGCTATGTCGGCCGGGATGTGGAGTCGATTATCCGTGATCTGGTCGAAGTCTCCATCAAGATTACCCGCGAGCAGGCGATGGACAAGGTCCGCCACCGGGCGTCCGATGCTGCCGAAGAGCGCGTCCTGGATATTCTGTTGCCGCCGGCACGCGGCAGCAGCTTTGGTTTCAATGCCGAAGAACCCGCCGAAAAAAGCAGCGAGCAGGAAAATGCCACCCGGCAAAAATTCCGCAAGAAGTTGCGCGAGGGCGAGCTGGATGACAAGGAGATCGAAATCGAGGTCAGTGACACGCCAATGGGCGTCGAGATCATGGCGCCGCCCGGCATGGAGGAGATGACCAACCAGCTACAGGGCATGTTCCAGAATCTCTCCGGTCAGCGCACCAAAACCCGCAAGATGACCATCAGCCAGGCCCTCAAGACTCTGACCGACGAGGAAGCCGGCAAGCTGGTCAACGAGGAAGAGATCAAAATCAAGGCGGTGGAAAACGTCGAACAGCATGGAATCGTCTTTCTGGACGAGATGGACAAGATCGCCAAGCGCAGCGAAACCTCCGGCACCGATGTTTCGCGCGAAGGCGTGCAGCGGGATCTGTTGCCGCTGGTGGAAGGCTCCAGCGTCAGCACCAAATACGGCGTAGTACGAACCGATCACATCCTGTTTATCGCCTCGGGGGCGTTTCATCTGTCCAAACCTTCGGATCTGATTCCTGAATTACAGGGTCGCTTGCCGATCCGGGTCGAGCTGGAACCGCTGACGACCGACGACTTTGTCCGCATTCTCACCGAGCCCGATGCCTCGCTGACCGAGCAGTATCGTGCCCTGATGTATACCGAGGATGTGCAGCTTGAATTCACCGACGAAGGCATTCACCGACTGGCCGAGATCGCCTGGCAGATCAACGAACGTACCGAAAATATTGGTGCCCGCCGCCTGCACACCATGCTCGAGCGACTGCTGGAGCAGATTTCCTTCGATGCGTCGGAACGGGCCGGCGAACAGATCAAAATCACCGCGGACTATGTGGATGAAAATCTCGCCGAGCTGGCGCAAGATGAGGATCTGAGCCGTTATATTCTGTAAGCGCCCCACACGGGCAGACGCACCGAACCATGAGGTTATTCAAGCATGAACAATGTAAAACCGACTGAAATCAATCTGCACAAGGCCTCCCATGTCCTGGAAATCGCCTTTGATGACGGCAGCCGTTTCGAGCTGCCGACCGAATACCTGCGGGTTTATTCGCCGTCGGCCGAAGTCCAGGGTCACGGACCGGGCCAGGAAAAGCTGCAAATCGGCAAGCAGGACGTCAACATCGAACGTATCGAGCAGGTCGGGCACTATGCTATCCAGCTCTACTTCGACGACAACCACGATACCGGTATCTATTCCTGGGATACGCTCTACAACCTGGGCAAGAACTACGACGAGTTGTGGCAGCAATACCTGGACCGGCTCAAGGAAGCCGGCAAGGAACGGCCCGAACCCGA
>NZ_JAVLAZ010000002.1:13623-15641 GCF_031581315.1 Thiohalophilus sp. | reverse complement strand
ATGAAAAAGACCACCCATTTCGGTTATCAGGAAGTCCCCTACGAAGAGAAGGTGCGCAAGGTTGCGGGGGTTTTTCATTCGGTTGCCGGTAAATACGATCTGATGAACGATCTGATGTCGATGGGCGTCCATCGACTCTGGAAGCGGTATACGCTGGATATGAGCGGTGTGCGCCGTGGCGATCATGTGCTGGATCTGGCCGGTGGCACCGGCGATCTGGCGGAGAAGTTTTCCCGCATGGTGGGTCCTGACGGCTCCGTGACACTGGCCGATATTAATGAGTCCATGCTGCGCATGGGCCGGGATCGACTCATCAATGACGGTATCGTCGGTAATCTGCGCTATGTGCAGGCCAACGCCGAGTGCCTGCCGTTTCCCGATAATCATTTCGATGCCATCACTATCGCCTTTGGGCTGCGCAATGTGACCGACAAGGAAGCCGCGCTACGTTCCATGTTGCGTGTGCTCAAGCCCGGCAAGCCGTTGCTGGTACTGGAGTTTTCCAGGCCCGTGATCAAACCGCTGAACCCGATCTATGACACCTATTCGTTCAAGGTCTTGCCGCTGCTGGGTAAACTGTTCGCCAACGATCCCGACAGTTACCGTTATCTGGCCGAGTCGATTCGCAAGCACCCGGATCAGGAGACACTCAAGGGCATGATGGAAGAAGCCGGCTTCGAACATTGTGAGTATTACAATCTCAGCGGCGGCATTGTCGCCCTGCATCGCGGTTACAAGTTATGACCGCGGCGGCTGCCAGAATCCAGTATGCCGGCTTCTGGCGCCGCTTCCTGGCGTTGCTGCTCGACGGTGTTCTTTTTACCGCGCTGATTCTTCCCCTTCTGGTCGCGATCTACGGACCCGGCTATCTGAGCTGGTGGCTGGGTGACAGCAGTGAGCTGGCCAGTTATGGCGTGGCCGATCTGCTCATCACCTATGTTGCCCCGTTTGTGCTGGTGATCCTTTTCTGGCGGCACTGGCAGGCCACCCCGGGCAAACTGCTGCTCGATTGCCGGGTGGTGGATGCGCGCACGCATCAACCCCTGAGCCTGCGTCAGAGCGTGATCCGTGCGCTGGGTTATATCCTTTCCGCCCTGCCTTTGTATCTCGGCTTTGTCTGGGCCGCCATCGACAAACGCAAGCAGGCCTTGCATGACAAGCTGGCCGGCAGCGTGGTGATCCAGGTGATCGACGATGATAGTGACATCAGTGTCGCGCAATGGCGGGAGCGTCTGAGTCTGTGAGCCTGGGCGGGGAAACACTCGTGTTGCTGGAGGCGGCTGTGGAGACGGCCCTGAACCGGGCGCTGCGCCTGGACCCGGTGACCTTTGAGCAACTGGCGCGCTTCGAGGGCAAGCAGATTGCGCTGGAACTGCATGGGACCGGTCTGACTCTGTTGCTGTTGCCAGGGCATGATGGCATCCAGGTGATGAGCGGAGACGCCGAGCAGGCGGATACGGTGATCAGCGGTACCCCGCTGGCACTGGCTGAACTGAGTTTCGGGGATGCGCGCCGGGTCCTGTTCGCCGGCGAGGTGACGATTCGCGGCGATGTGGAAACCGGCCAGGCCTTCAAGCGCCTGCTGGATCATCTCGACATTGACTGGGAAGAACTGTTGAGCCGTTATACGGGCGACGTGGTCGCTCACCAGCTGGGCGATCTGTTTCGCGGCTTGCAGAGCTGGGGCCGTCAGGCGCGACGCGTCCTGGGGCGGAATCTGGCGGAATTTCTGCATCAGGAGAGCCGACAACTGGCGACCCGCGAAGCGGTGGCGGAGTTTGTTCGGGAGGTTGATCGGTTGCGCGACGACAGCGCGCGTCTGCAGCAGCGTGTTACGCTGTTACAACAGCATTTGCCGCAAGCCGACCAGACTTCATAAATCGCGCTTTGCCGGCTATATAAAAGTTAACTTGCATCGTAACGTGAGCTTCGCAGAATAGGGCGCGATGCATTTTTGCGTGCATTGGGGTATGCTTTGCCTTTCACACTGCTTTGAAGGAGCAGGAACCATGAGTCAG
>NZ_JAVLAZ010000002.1:11952-13523 GCF_031581315.1 Thiohalophilus sp. | reverse complement strand
TCAGCGAACCCAACCAGTAATTTCCACAATGCCTGCCCCGTGCAGGCATTGTTGTTTTGACCGGGATAAAAACCGTACCACCATATTCAGTTAATAAAGGGGAACGAACATGGCTACCAAGAAAAAAGCCAAAAAGAAGGTCGCAAAGAAAAAAGTTGCAAAGAAAAAGACCGCGGCACGGCGAGTAAAAAAAGAGGCGCCTAAAAACGCCTTTTACGCCCAGTCCGGCGGGGTGACCGCCGTGATCAATGCCAGTGCAGCCGGCGTGATCGAAACCGCGCGTAACAACAAGAATAAAATCGGCAAGGTTTATGCCGGGCGTAACGGGATTATCGGGGCACTGACCGAGGATCTGATCGATACCAGCAAGGAATCCGCCGCGGCCATCAAGGCATTACGCCATACGCCGTCCGGCGCCTTCGGATCCTGTCGCTACAAGCTCAAGAGCCTGGAAGCCAATCGCCGCGAATACGAACGACTGATCGAGGTTTTCGAAGCGCATAACATCGGTTATTTCTTTTATAACGGTGGCGGCGATTCGGCGGACACCTGTCACAAGGTCTCCCAGTTGTCAGAGAAGATGGGTTACCCGGTGCAGGCGATCCATGTCCCCAAGACCGTGGATAACGACCTGCCGATCACCGACAACAGTCCCGGATTTGGCTCGGTGGCCAAGTACATTGCCGTCTCGACCCGCGAAGCCAGCTTTGACGTGCAGTCCATGGCCAAAACCTCGACCAAGGTGTTTATCCTCGAGGTGATGGGACGTCACGCCGGCTGGATCGCCGCGGCCGGTGGGCTGGCCTCCAGTGAAGATACCAATATTCCGATCGTGATCCTGTTCCCGGAAGTGAAATTCGATCAGAAGAAGTTCCTGGCTAAAGTCGACAGTCTGGTCAAGAAGCACGGCTATTGTTCCGTGGTGGTATCCGAAGGGGTTAGCTGGCCGGATGGCAGATTCCTGGCCGAATCCGGTCGCAAGGATGCCTTCGGCCATGCCCAGCTCGGGGGGGCTGCCACGGTCATTGCTGACATGGTCAGTAGCGAACTGGGACACAAGAATCACTGGGCCGTTGCCGACTACCTGCAGCGTGCCGCACGGCATATCGCTTCCAAGACCGATGTGGACATGGCCTATGCCATGGGCAAGGCGGCCGTGCAGTATGCCATCAAGGGACATAACGCGGTTATGCCCACCGTGGATCGCATCTCCAACAAGCCGTTCAAGTGGAAAGTCGGCATGGCACCACTCTCCAAGGTAGCCAATGTCGAGAAGATGATGCCGAACAATTTCATCACCAATGACGGTTTCGGTATCACCAAGAAATGTCGTGACTACATGCAGCCGCTGATCAAGGGTGAAGATTATCCGCCCTACAAGGACGGCTTACCCAAATATGTCCGGCTCAAGAACGTGGCTGTGGCGAAAAAACTGAAGAAGTTTACGCTATAGCCCGACTAACAAAAACAACCATAAAGCAGTAAGCAGTTGGGGCGGTTTTTACCGCCCCGTTTTATTTTCGGGATGAAAATTAACGCACAGATAGCCCTCTTGCCCTTCGGCCCTTCGG
>NZ_JAVLAZ010000002.1:0-11852 GCF_031581315.1 Thiohalophilus sp. | reverse complement strand
CGAGTGACGAGGTGGGTTGGCCTAGGCTGACTTTGTAACTCCACTCCTGATCGCGGTTACTCGTATCCTGTCCCCTGATTTCGCATAAGCAGTAGGCCGGACTGAGCGCAGCGGTGTCCGGCGCCCCGGGGAGTTGCCCGATACCGCTGCGCTATATCGGGCCTACATGTTCAGGCCCTTCGGTCCTTCGGGCAGGGGCGAATGACGAGGTGGGGTTGAATGGGCTCCTGTTGTAACCCGCCGCCCTGACCGTCGACTCTCTCCGCCGTGCTACGGGAAGAACGAAATCGAAGTTAATCTCACCGCCCTCCCTGCCGATAGATCCTTGACTCGATTTTGGGATTGGCGTTCGTGACGTCGATATAACAACGATGACAGTGCGGGTCAGGGCAGGTTTATGAGTGCGGTCAGTATTCTCAAGCCGGAGGAGTGTGTCATCCGGGATGAACCCTTTTATCAGCCGGTTGGTGATGAGATCGCGGTGTTCGAGGCCGCGTATCAGCAGAAATTACCGGTCCTGCTCAAGGGGCCAACCGGTTGCGGCAAGACCCGTTTCATGGAGTACATGGCCTGGCGTCTGGCCCGACCGCTGATCACCGTCTCCTGTCACGACGATCTGACCGCGCCGGATCTGGTTGGTCGTTACCTGGTCAAGGGCGGTGAAACCGCCTGGGTGGACGGGCCGCTGGCCAGTGCGGTGCGTGCCGGCGGTATCTGTTATCTGGATGAAATCGTCGAGGCGCGCAAGGACACCATGGTGGTGATTCATCCACTGGCGGATGATCGTCGGGTGTTACCGGTGGAAAAGCGGGGTGAGCTGATTGAGGCACCCGACGAATTCTGCCTGGCCATGTCCTATAACCCGGGTTACCAGAGTGTGCTCAAGGACCTCAAGCAAAGCACCCGCCAGCGTTTTGTGGCTCTGGAGTTCGATTATCCTGACCAGGAGCTTGAAGCGGCGATTGTCGTCAGGGAGACCGGTGTTGATGCGGCCATGGCCGACAGTCTGGTCCGGTTCGCGCACATGACCCGTAACCTCAAGGGTAGTGGTCTGGATGAAGGTGCCAGTACGCGCCTCCTGGTCCACGCGGCCAGATTGATGAGCACTGGCATTAGCCCGATCACGGCGTGTCACACAGCCATTGCCCAGGCACTGACCGATGACAGTGAAATGGTCAGTGCGGTGAACGAGCTGAGCTCCTCGTTATTCTGATCCCGGCCATGGCCGACACTCCTTCACTTGATCTACAGACTGTTATCGAGCGACTCGACAACTGGCTGGATGTCGGGTTTTCCGGTTTAAAGACAGAGACGACCGCCGCTGTGATTGCGGCGCTGGAACGCGACCAGCAGGAGTATCTTCTTGCCTGGGTCCAACGACTTGCCAGTGCCAATATTCAACTGGCTTACCACTTTATAACCCATGCCGTTGATGCGCTTAACAGTACTGATCGCCAGACCCTCGATGCCTGGGTGGTGCATGCGATGGATAGTTATGATCAGCATGGCCTGCATAAAGCGCTGGAAACGATTCGCACGCTGGAGGATTTTGTTCAGCTGAGGCAAAAGTGCACCAGCACCGCGTTCTTTGACCAAGTCTGCGGTGTCCTGTCGCATTTTGTTTATGGCCTGTCGGGGCGCCGGCTGCAGCTGTGCGCTGCCGAACAGTTGTCTACCGATACCGAAATCATCTATCTGCCCTCCTCGATCGACTGGCTGACAACGGCGCAGGAAAATTTTTTAATCTATAAATGCCTGGTTGCCTGTCACTGGGCACAGATTCGTTATGGAACATTTCGCGAGCCGCTGGGGCCTTACCTGGAGGCGTGTCGCAAGCCAGAACAGTTTCTGGATTTGTTTCAGGCCTTTGAGTCAGTGCGCGTGGAAGCCGGGCTGAAGCGGGAATTGCCCGGGCTGTATCGCACGCTGCAACGTATGCGCGATGAGCTTGGAGAAGTGTATGACGGGCAATGGCTGGCGTTGTGTCATGACCTGCGGAAACCGACGGCACAGGCGAGCGATTCGCTGCAACTGACACAGCATTATCTTGATGCGATCGAGCCGCCAGCACGCAGCGTGTTTTATGGTCGGATCCAGCCTGACAGGCTGCAGGGGGTCATCGATCGGCGGATGGAAAACGAGAAAACTCGTTTTCGTCAGCTGCTGCGCAATGTTGTCGAGCAGTTCCAGAATACTGATGGAAATGATCCGGCCGCCTATCAGCTAAAAACGCAAACCGGCGACGGAGTGCGAAAGGACAGGCCGGATGATTTGCAACTGACACTGAACGATGAGGCCATTATCTTGCCAGAGGAGGCCAGATCACTGCTCACTTCCATTGTGCAGGATGTCGGTTATCTACCCGATGAGTATCTGATACCGGCGGGGCGGGGTGAATACGAACCGACGTTGTTACAGGAGCCGCTGTCGGATCCGGATGACGCCAACCGAACTTTTTCCGAGGCGGGTGCATACTGGTACAGGGAGTGGGATTTTCGCCGGCAGCATTATCGAAAAAACTGGTGTACCGTCCGAGAGCATCCTGTTGCGCCGGTTAATGATGATTTTTATTGCCTCACACTCGACAAGTACCGGGGATTGATCCGCCAGTTGCGCAAGAACTTTGAAGCGATGCGGGATGAACAGCGGCGGCTCAAGCGTGAGGTCCATGGTGATGATGTGGATATCGATGCGCTGGTCGAAGCACTGGCCGACAGTCATGATGGCAGAGAGATGTCCGATCGGCTGTTTACCCGCCTGCAGCGTACCGAACGGAATATCGCGGTGATGTTCATGGTGGATATGAGTGGTTCGACGCGGGGCTGGGTCAACGACGCCGAGCGTGAAGCATTGATCCTGCTGGCCGAAGCGCTACAGACGCTGGGGGATCGTTATGCCATCTATGGTTTTTCGGGCATGGCGCGTGAGCGTTGCGAGGTTTATCCGATCAAGGAATTCGGGGAAGCCTATGATGCCCGGGTGCGGGCACGTATCAGTGGCATGCAGCCCAGGGACTACACGCGCATGGGGGCGGCTATCCGCCACCTGTCGGGGATCCTCAACCAGGAACAGGCCCGCAACCGGATACTGATCACGCTCTCCGATGGTAAGCCCGACGATTACGATAATTACCGGGGCCGGTACGGCATCGAGGATACCCGCCGGGCCTTACTAGAGGCGCGTCACCAGGGTATCCATCCTTATTGCATCACCATCGACAGGGAAGCGAGAGCCTATCTGCCACATCTGTATGGCCCGGCCAGCTTCACCCTGGTCCGGGAAGTCCGGGAGTTACCTTATAAAATATCAGAGATATACCGGCGGTTAACCCATTAAACACATACTAAATAGATGTGATCCAGTTCACATTCTTTGCTATGCTCCAGGTATGAATAACGCGATAGATATTTAACGTTTGTCGTCTTTCACCCCCGAAAGCCGCCGGCAGGATCGCCGGTACGACGTAACCGTTTATACAGGAGTGACGGATATGGTCCGGGACGATGATGAATCACTGGAAAACACGGTTGAGGCACTACACGACCTCACTCAATTGCTGCACCTTACCCATGATGCCGCATTACGTCTGAAGCAGAATGTCCCCGGCGAGGACTTTCCCACTGCTTACAAGCTGGCCAAAAAACTCAAGGTCCTGCAGGACGCGGTGGATGCCATGAAAAATCACATGGATCCCAAGGTGAGCCCTTTGCCGGGAAAAAAGCCCCTTCAGGATCTGATCAGTAGTTCGGATCATCTAACTTGAGGGTGCTGAGTGCTGAGTGCTGAGTGCTGAAGGTGCGGGTGTTTTTACTCAGCGTGGGTGAGCAAGGCGGCTTTGCGTTGTTCGGGGGAGAGTCGGGCGATCTGTTCTACCGCCTGATAAAAGGCGGTCAGATCGCCATCGAGTGAATCCAGCAACCGCTCGAAGCCGGCAACCTGTTCGCGGTAGGTGGCGATCAGTGCCAGATGGGCGTTATTGAGCGGTTGTTGCATCCAGCTGTCGTAAGCATCATAACTGCCCCACTGTTGTTTCAGGCGTTGATACTCCCGTTTGAGCTGTGCGAAGTGATGCTGTTTTTGTCTTCGCTTGACGGTATCAGGGTGATCGCTGGCATACAGTTTTTTCAGTTGCTGGCGGGTAGCCAGTAACAGGGCATGAAACTGGCTACGGCGTTCGAGGGTTCGGCGATAACGGGCGTAGGCCTGTTTGCGATCCCGGGTGGCGAACCAGCGCCTGACCCCTTCCTGTTCGATAAATACGGCAAAGCTTTCGTTAAACGCCGGATCATCGGCAAGATAGAGTTTCTGATGCGCCAGCTCATGAAACACAATACCGATCCGCCGGGCTTCATCACGCAACAGCATGGTATTGAGCAGCGGATCGTCGAACCAGCCCAGGGTGGAATAGGCGCGTGCCCCGGCAACATAGGTATCGTAACCTTCCTGCTCCAGTCCGCCAGCATACTCATTAGCCTGTTGCTCACTGAAATAACCGCGATAGTTCAGGCAACCGGCAAACAGAAAACACCACTGGCGAGGCTCGACCGATAATTCGGGTGTTGCAATCACATTCCATACGGCATACTCGCGATCGATATCGGCGTAATAGCGATAGCTGTCATTATCAGGCAGCTGTAATGCTTCGACGGCAAATTGTCGGGCACGCTGGATATCCAGCAAGGCGGCACGTCGTTCAGTACTGGTAGCGGGATCGGCGATGACCTCGCTGACCGGGCGCTGGTGGTTAAGAATCCCGGCATGGCCGTTAACCGCATCCAGGTAATAGGAGAGCGAACTGCAGCCCGAAAGCGTGGTAAGGATCACGCACAACGACAGGAATTTATATAGGTGGAACGTCATAATTCGGTAAACTGTGCGCGCCTGACGCCGATATGCCGGGTGAACCTACTATATAATAGTGTGTCAGATTCTTCAGACTTTTTCGTCGAGTGATTATGGACAGTCCGATCAAACCCGATATTCGCCCCCTGCATCAGGCCATTTCACGTCTTGGCGAGATCATCGTCGGCAAACCGCGGGCGATTCGCCTGGCGGTCACCTGTCTGCTGGCCCGGGGTCATCTGTTGATCGAGGATCAGCCCGGTGTGGGCAAGACCACACTGGCCCATGCCATTGCGGCGGTAATGGGTCTGCAATACCACCGCATCCAGTTCACCAGCGATCTGTTGCCGGCCGATATTCTCGGTGTCTCGGTGTATGAACAGGGCACGGGGCAGTTCAAATTTCATCCCGGGCCGATCTTTGCCCAGTTGATCCTGGCCGACGAAGTCAATCGCGCCACGCCCAAGACGCAGAGTGCGCTGCTGGAGGCGATGGAAGAGCGACAGGTCACCATTGAAGGTGAAACCCGGGCCTTACCCGAACCCTTTTTCGTGATTGCCACGCAAAACCCAACCTACCAGATCGGCACGTTTGCCCTGCCCGAGTCCCAGCTGGATCGCTTCTTGATTCGCCTGGCGCTGGGTTATCCCGATGCGTCGGCCGAGCGGGCCTTGCTCGGCGGCGAAGATCGCCGTGAGTTGCTGGAACATCTGCAGCCGGTACTGAACCCGGAGGACCTGCTCGGTTATCAACAGGCGGTGGCGCGCGTTCATGTCAGTGAAGATTTGCTCGATTATTTGCAGGCGATGATTACCCTCAGCCGGGAACATCCGGAGATCGCCGTCGGCCTTTCTCCGCGTGCCGGTCTGGCCTTGTTGCGCGCCGCCCGCGCCTGGGCGCTGCTGGAGGATCGGGATCATGTCCTGCCCGATGATCTGCAGGCCGTGCTGCCCGGCGTGGTAATGCATCGGCTGCGGCCGGTCACCGGCGAAAGCGATCAGGCGGTCGAGCGACTGGTGCAACAGTTGCTGGACGTGCCTATCCCCTGAGATACGCATGGAACCGCGCATGAGCCTGGCCCGTCGCGCACAACGCCTGAGTTTCGTCCAGCGCTTTAATCTGGCGCGTTTTTTCAAGGGCGATGCACCCAGTGCCGCTCCCTGGGTGCTCAATCGGCGCAATGTCTATATTCTGCCGACCCGCCAGGGGCTGTTTTTCGCCGTGACGTTGATGATCATCCTGCTCGGGGCAATCAACTATAACAACAGCCTGGGTTATTTCCTGACGTTCCTGCTGGGCAGCATTGCGATAGTCGGGATTTTGCACACCTACCGTAATCTGCTGCGACTCGAGGTGCGCCTGGCCAGTATTGAACCGGTCTTTGCCGGTGGCGAGGTGACCGTTCCCGTGGTATTGCACAATCCCGGTACGCAGCGGCGCGAACAGATCGCACTGGCTTTTGCCGGGCAGGAACCGAAAAGCTGTGCCATTCCGCCATCCAGTCAGCACGTGATGTCGTTGCACCGGCCCGCCGGTGAACGGGGCTGGCAACCGGTCGGCCGTTTCACGCTGGCCAGTACCTTCCCCCTGGGCCTGTTTCGGGCCTGGAGCCATGTGGTGCCGGATTCGTATTATCTGGTCTATCCCCGGCCCGCCGCCGAGTCCCGCTTGCCGCAAACCTCCCGCTATATGGCCAGTCTAATTGGTGATCAGGGCATTGGCAGTGATGACTTTGCCGGCCTGCGCGGTTATCGCACCGGGGATTCGCTAAAGCACGTGCATTGGAAAGCCCTGGCCCGTGAGCAGGGGCTGCTGACCAAGCAGTTCGGCGGCGATCGCAGTGAACGGTTGTGGTTCGACTGGCGCATGCTCGAGGGCAGGGAGACCGAAGCCCGCCTGTCGCAATTGTGTCGCTGGGTGATCGAGGCCGAACAACAGGGACTGGAATACGGACTGTGGTTACCCGATCAGATCATTGAACCGGGTCGCGGCCATGCTCACCAACAACAGTGCCTGCAGGCACTCGCCCTGTTTGGAGTATGAGATGGGCTGGCTGAAACGCTTGCCGCTGCCCAATGCCTTGTTGTTAGCCGGCATCGCGCTGGTGGTATTGCCCCATTTACCGCACCTGCCCCTCTGGTTGTCGGCCGCCGTGCTGACGGTGATTGGGTGGCGACTGTTGCACGATGCCGGCCGGGTTCCGTTGCCAAACCGGTTTATGCGCATCCTGCTGGTCCTGCTCGCGATTGCGGCGCTGCTGCTCACTTATCGCACGCTGGTGGGGCGTGAAGCGGGGACCGCGTTACTGGTTTTGATGCTGGCACTCAAGCTGTTTGAAATGCGCAGCTGGCGGGATGTCACGGTCGTCGTGTTTCTTGGCTTTTTTGTCATGGTCACGGGGTTCCTGTTCAGCCAGTCCTTGCTGATGGGAGCCTATACGCTGGTGGTCGTGGCGTTGTTGATTGCCAGCCTGATCAGTTTTCAGCAGCCGAGCCGCCCGTTGGCCCGGGAACCCTTGCTGGGCGATTTGCGTCTCGCTTTTCGACTGCTGGTGCAGGCATTGCCGGTGGCCCTGATCCTGTTTGTCCTGTTTCCGCGTATTCCGGGGCCCCTGTGGGGTTTGCCGGAAGATGCCGGAGCCTCACGCACCGGCCTGAGCGATGAAATGGAACCGGGGCGAATCAGCCGACTTGTTGATTCCAACGAGGTGGCCTTTCGTGTTCAGTTCGAGGGGAGCCGACCAGCTCCGGCACAACGTTACTGGCGCGGGCCGATCCTGTGGCAATACGACGGTAGAAAATGGCAAACAGAGCCCAACCGGATTCGTTTACCACAACAGTTTGATCTCGACTCAAACGGTCCGGCGCTGGAATACCAGATCACCCTGGAGCCGCATAACCGGCAATGGCTGTTTGCCCTGGAGATGCCGGCCACGCTTCCTGAACAGGCGCAGCTCAACAGTGAATATCAGCTGCTGTCACGCCGGCGGATTGGCGAGGTATTTCGCTATGAACTGCGCTCCTATACAGATTACCGGCTTGATCCCCATGTCCTTCTGGAGCGGGAACGTTATCTCGCCCTGCCGCCGGAGACGTCACCCCGTACACGTGAGCTGGTGAAAGAGCTGGGCGCGCAAACGACGTCATCCGCGCAGCTGATCCAGAGCGTACTGAATTATTTCAGCGAGCAACCGTTTTATTATACCCGCGAGCCGCCACTGCTATTCGATGATCCGGTTGACGAGTTTATCTTCGAGACCCGGCGCGGTTTTTGCGAGCATTATGCCTCGGCCTTTACTGTCATGATGCGTCAGGCCGGCATTCCGGCCCGGGTGGTCACCGGGTATTACGGCGGCGAAATGAATCCGCTGGCCGATTACATGATCGTGCGTCAGTCCGACGCTCACGCCTGGAGCGAGGTGTGGTTGCGAGGGCGGGGCTGGGTCCGGATCGATCCCACGGGCGTCATACCACCTTCCCGGATCGAGCTGAGCGCTGATCTGGCCCAAAGAGAGCCGGCGGTGCGCAGCCGGCTGAATGCCGAACGTCCCTGGTGGCTGCGTTCTCTGCACAGGGCCGGTTATGCCTGGGATGCTGTGAATAACCGCTGGCAGCAGTGGGTGGTCGGTTATAATCAGAATCGACAGAATGCCCTGCTCAGGGCCCTGGGCCTGGAGGACATCGACTGGCGCAAACTGGTCTTCCTGTTGATGGCGATGGTGTCACTGGCTCTGCTGATCATTGCGGCGCTGGTATTTCGATCGGGCCCGGGGGCCGATAAACGGGTTAACCGGCTTTACCGGCGTTTTTTGCGCAAGCTTGCGCGGCGCGGCATCACCAAGTTACCGGCCGAAACGCCCAGTGCTTTCGGCGAACGCGCGATTCGGGAACAGCCGGAAAAGACCGGGCGGATTCGACAAATCACACAAACGTACCTGTTACTGCGCTATGCTGATCTCGATACGCAAACACAGCATCGGCATCTCAAGTGGTTGGCCCGGGCAGTGCGCCAGTTCCGTCCTGAATAAAACGGCGCCTGTTACGCCAGTCGTGGCCGAGCGCATAACGTGATTAACCAGGCGGGCATGATGAAAAAACGATTGTCGCATAAACGGTTCAAGCGGTTCGTCAGTGATGTTTATACGCATACCCCTGTGACCCGAATGGTGTTACTGCTGGTGATATTGTGGCTGGGATTTTCTTTCGGCATCTATCTGGCCGAGCAAAATGTTCCTGCCGCCGCAATAACAAGCTATAGCGATGCCCTTTACTGGGGTGTGGCGGCATTTTCCACTGCCGGGATTGCCGACACGCCGACCTCCGGAACGGCTCAGTTGATCGGTGGAGTCTGGATCGTAATTGGATCCATATTGTTTTTCGGCACCATCGTGGCGACCGTCACCACCTATTTCATGCGACCCATGCAGCGTCCGCACAAAAAAATTATCGAGACCATCGAATACAATCTGGAGCAACTGGATAATCTCGAAATTGAAGAGCTGGACTTATTAAGAAACACGGTAGATAGCCTGATTGAGCATGTTGAGCAGTTAAAGGCAAGACATTCAAAACCTGTTGTAGAGCAGTAGAGCAAAATGGCGATCGAGGTTTCAGCAGCGCGCGGGTGATTTCGCCTTGTAGCATTATTCAGGTCAGCTGTTCAGATTGTCTTGCGGTGACCGAACGGCCGCCAGGCCGGTGAGATCACATTGGGCATTTCGGAGCGACCCAGCAGCCGGGCCGGGGCCAGGGTAAACTCGCCATAGCGCTGATTGATCGCATCCATCACTTCATTGCTGGCCCGTTGCTGGATGGGGGCCGGTTCGAACAGTTGCAGTTGTTGATGGCCGCTGTGCGGATCGAGCGCCGTGACCTGCACCTGATGAATGCCTTCGCCCTGCCAGACGTGGCGCAGAACCTGCTGACAAAGCTGGTAGATGATTCGGCCATCATCCGTCGGCAGGCGTGCCTGACACCGCTCGCCCAGCCAGCCCTGACGACATCGCACGCCGATAAAAAACTCCCGGGCCAGCATGCTGTGGCGCCGTAGCCGTTCGCCGACTTTCTCGCTCATGTGCAATAAAAAGGTCAGTAACATTTCCCGCTGACGGGTGTCGGGCGGAACCACCTTGCCGTGGCCAATGGTTTTGGGCGGGGCCACATTGATATGCACCGGATCGGGATCCTCGCCCTGTGCCATGTACCAGATGCGCCGCCCGGGATTGCCGAAGCGCTGTGCCAGCACGCCGATGGGGAGTCTGGCCATGTCGCCGCAGACGTGCACGCCGCGGGCGGCCAGAAACTCGCCGATGCCGCGATTGATGCCGCACAGTTCGGTCACGGGCACATCCGCCAGCCGCTCGCGAGCCTCGTCGGGGTGAATGACAGTAAGGCCATCGGGCTTGTTGAGCTTGGCGGCATACTTGGCGGTGGTCTTGTCGCCGCTGACACCGACCGAACAGTGCAGGCGCGAGGCGTCGAACACCACCTGTTTGGCGCGCTGCGCAATATCGGCCGGATGACCCAGCAGTTTCTGACAATGGGTAATATCGAGAAAGGCCTCATCCACCGAAAAGATTTCCATATCGGGGCTGATCGCCGCCTGCAGCGCCGCCATGATTTCGGTGGAGACGGCGGCATAACGTTGTGGCCGGGCCGGGACCTGGATCAGATCGGCGCATAACTGGCGCGCCTCTTTAAGGCGCATGCCGGTATGAATGCCATAAGCGCGCGCCTCGTAGGAACAGGTGATAATACAGGTGCCCTGTATCCCGTTGGTAATGGCCACCGGTCGATTGCGAAGTTCGGGTCGATCCCGTTGCTCCACCGAGGCGAAAAAGGCGTTCATGTCCACCAGCAAAATGGCGCGTGGCCAGGCTTTAAAGGCGGGCGTGACGGCGGACGGGGAAGGGGATCGATCCGGCATGATCCACCGGAATGCTTATTGGTAAGTGCGCAGCTGGCCGACCAGGATCCCCTGGATGCGGACCCGGCGCGGATCGAAGACCATCGGTTGCAGATCCGGGTTCTCCGGACTCAGTTCCACACGGCCGTCGGCATAGCGTTTGTAACGTTTGAGTGTGGCTTCTTCTTCGTCGATCAGCGCGACCACGATATCGCCGTACTCGGCGCGATCCCGGGGTTCGATAATCACAAGATCGCCATCGAGAATGCCTACGCCGATCATGGAGTCGCCCTTGATCTGCAGAGCGTAGCGATCGCGCCCCACAAACATGTCGCTGAGATTCAGTTCTTCCTGGCCGGGAATGGCCTCGATAGGGTGGCCTGCGGCAATCCGACCCACCAGCGGGAGGGTTGTGGATCGAGTGGGAGTGGGACTGGCAAGTCGAATGCCGCGCCATCCACGTTGAACATGCTCCAGCTCGCCCTTCTCGATCAGCGACTGCACATACCGATGCACCGTGCCCTTGGAGCTGAGCTCCAGGGCCCGGCCGATCTCACTCAGGGTCGGTGCGTGCTCATGGTCACCGATATAGTCCCGAATGAAATCAAGTATGCGCTGTTCGAGTTGAGTGAGCATATGTTCTCCTAACGTTCTCTAACTGTAGAGAACTTTTAGAGAACGATCAAGCCCTCGGGAGAAAAAATTCTCAGCCATCCAGGTTGATGAAAAATGGGTAAAATAACGCCCGCGTGGCACAGGCCCCGTCGGCGCCACTACAAAAGAGACCATTTATGAATTCGTTTTACAGCAAGCTCTCCGAGAAAATCAGTGATCTGATCCTGGCGGTGATCGCCCTGGGCCTGCTGGTAGTCTCCGTCGAGTATGTCCAGTTTCTGACCGATTTTCCGGGGACGATGTCTAACCCGGAGTTCTGGAAACGCCTGGCACTGACCCTGCTGGTGATCATTTTCACCGCCTACAAGTTCATTGCCTATTCGGCCTATTTCTGTACGCCGGATAATGACTCCACGCTGGCCAGTCTGGGACCGTGGCGCATTATCCTGATGTTTTTGTGCGACCTGGCCCAGGTGACCCTGGTGGCCTGG
>NZ_JAVLAZ010000052.1:16187-16940 GCF_031581315.1 Thiohalophilus sp. | reverse complement strand
AATGACACTGGCGTTTGTTTTTCCCGGGCAGGGCTCACAATCCGAAGGCATGTTGAAGGATCTGGCCGCGGCGTATCCGCAGGTCGGTGAGACTTTCGCGCAGGCATCGGACAAGCTTGGTTACGATCTGTGGCAGATCGTACAGCAGGGACCGGCCGGGGATCTGAATCGGACCGATATCACCCAGCCGGCCATGCTGGCCGCGGGCGTGGCAACCTGGCGCGTCTGGCAGGCGCAGGGCGGGGCGATGCCCGCGCTGATGGCCGGGCACAGCCTGGGCGAATACAGCGCGCTGGTGTGTGCCGGCAGTCTGGATTTTTCCGATGCCATCGCGCTGGTGGCCGAGCGTGGTCGCCTGATGCAGGACGCCGTGCCGGCCGGGGAAGGCGCCATGGCCGCGATTCTCGGACTGGAGGATGACGCGGTGCGCCAGGCCTGCGAAGATGCGGCCGAAGGGGAAGTGCTGGCACCGGTTAACTTCAACTCGCCCGGCCAGGTGGTCGCGGCAGGCAACAAGAGTGCGGTCGAGCGACTGGTTAACGTTGCCAAAGAGCGCGGCGCCAAGCGGGCACTGGTGCTGCCGGTCAGTGTGCCGTCCCATTGCAGCCTGATGCAGCCGGCAGCCGATAAACTGGCCGAGGTGCTGGCTCAGATCGAGGTCAAGGCCCCGCAGATTCCCGTGATCAACAATGTGGATGTCGCCGCACCCACCGAACCGGCCGCCATTCGCGATGCACTGGTGCGCCAGCTGTC
>NZ_JAVLAZ010000052.1:5912-16177 GCF_031581315.1 Thiohalophilus sp. | reverse complement strand
CAATCCGGTACGCTGGGTGGAGACGGTCCAGAAAATGGCCGCCGATGGCGTGGACCGCCTGATCGAATGCGGCCCCGGCAAGGTGCTGGTCGGATTGAATAAACGCATCGATAAAAGCATGGCCGCCGAAGCGATCTTCGATCCGGCTTCGCTGGATGCTGCGTTACAAAGTTAATACTGTTGTTTAGAGATTTATAAGTCCGCAAATTAACGCGAATGTACGCAAATGGCTGATATTAAAAAAACAAATTGTTTGATTTATTCGCGTTAATTGGCGTGCATTTGCGGATAAATATTCAATTCCTTACGGGGAGAAATTTATGACACTGGAAAATGAAGTTGCCTTTGTCTCCGGCGCAAGTCGCGGTATCGGCAAGGAGATCGCGCTGGAGCTGGGCCGACAGGGCGCGAAGGTGGTTGGTACGGCGACCTCTGAGGACGGCGCCGGGAAGATCAGCGCTTATTTGAAAGAGGCCGGCATCGAGGGCATGGGGGTGATGATGAATGTCACCGATTCGGCCAGTATCAGTGCCGCACTCACAGAGGTGGAAGCCAGCTTCGGCGCGCCCAGCGTTCTGATCAACAACGCCGGTATCACCCGCGACAACCTGCTGATGCGTATGAAAGACGAGGAGTGGGAAGATATTATCAACACCAATCTGAATTCCATTTTTCGTCTGACCAAGGCCTGCCTGCGCCCCATGAGCAAGGCCAAAAAAGGCCGGATTATCAGCATCGCCTCGGTTGTCGGTGTTTCCGGCAACGCCGGGCAGACCAACTATGCCGCGGCCAAGGCCGGGGTCATCGGTTTCAGCAAATCGCTGGCCCGGGAAGTGGGCTCGCGCGGCATCACGGTCAATGTGGTGGCGCCCGGCTTCATCGACACGGATATGACCCGGGCGCTGCCCGAGGCGCAGCGTGAGGCGCTACTGGGGCAGATCCCGCTGGCCCGACTGGGCGACCCGACGGAAATCGCCCAGGCGGTGGCCTTCCTGGCCTCGCCCGGCGCAGCGTATATCACCGGCGAGACGTTACACGTCAACGGCGGGATGTATATGGCGTAAAGTCTGTAAGTTCATGAATTTAAAAGATTAAAACGAGGGCCGAAGTGTGGGATGTTTAACGTTCTGGAATGTGGCATATTGCCCCTGATTTCACTACAATAGCGGCCGCACACAGCGCTCAGGGCTGAAAGTTTCAAACATCAAGAGGATAAAAACACATGAGCAGTGTTGAAGAACGTGTAGAAAAAATCGTCGTTGAACAGTTGGGCGTTAAAGCGGAAGAGGTGACCAAGGAAGCGTCTTTCGTTGACGATCTGGGCGCAGATTCACTGGATACCGTAGAACTGGTGATGGCTCTGGAAGAAGAGTTCGAAACCGAAATTCCGGATGAAGACGCCGAAAAGATTACCACCGTTCAGCAGGCCATCGATTACATTAACAACAACGTTAAGTAATCGACCTGCTAAGCGTTTTTGCGGGCCGCACCACGTTAAACTGTGAGTGCGGCCTTTTGCTTATTCTGTATAGCCACTTGTAGCGGCAACTGGTAAGAGGACTCAGCGTGTCTAAGCGTCGTGTTGTAGTTACCGGCATGGGGATGTTGTCTCCGGTCGGTAATAACGTCAAAACAGCCTGGGAAAATATTCTGGCCGGCAACAGCGGCATTGGTCACATCGAGCATTTCGATGTGTCCAATTTCGCTGTCCGCTTTGGTGGTTCGGTGCGAGATTTTGATGTCACCAGCGTGATGTCCAGCAAGGACGCACGCAAGATGGATACCTTTATCCATTACGGCATCGCCGCCGCCATCGAAGCGATCGAAGACAGCGGACTGGAAGTGACCGAGACCAATGCCGAACGCATGGGCGTGGCCATCGGTTCGGGCATCGGCGGGCTGGGCACGATTGAAAAAAACTACGAAGCCTATGAAAAGGGTGGTCCACGCAAGTTCTCGCCATTTCTGATTCCCGCCACGATTATCAACATGATCTCCGGTAATCTGTCGATTCGTTACGGTTTCAAGGGGCCGAACATCGCTCTGGTGACCGCCTGCGCGACAGCGACCCATAGTATCGGTGATGCGGCGCGTTTGATCGAATACGGCGATGCCGATGTGATGATCGCCGGTGGTGCGGAAATGGCGACCACACCCTCGGGGCTGGGTGGCTTTGCCGCCGCCCGTGCATTATCCACACGCAATGACGATCCCGAAACCGCCAGCCGCCCCTGGGATCAGGAACGCGACGGCTTCGTGCTGAGTGATGGCGCCGGCGTGGTGGTACTGGAAGAGTACGAACAGGCCAAAGCACGTGGCGCAACTATCTATGCCGAGGTGATCGGCTACGGGATGAGCGGCGATGCGTATCACATGACTTCGCCGTCGGAAGGCGGTGAGGGTGCGGCCCGCTGTATGAATGCGGCATTGAAAAATGCGGCTATCAACCCCGAGCAGATCAACTACATCAATGCGCACGGCACCTCCACGCCGGCCGGTGACGCGGCCGAGGTCGCTGCCGCCAAACGGACGTTCGGCGATCACGCCTACAAGCTGGCAATGAGTTCCACCAAGTCAATGACCGGCCACCTGCTGGGCGCCGCCGGCGGTATCGAAGCGATCTTTACCTGCCTGTCGATTCGCGATCAGGTTGCCCCACCGACGATCAATATTTTCAATCCGAGCGAAAATTGCGATCTCGACTTCGTCCCCGGCGAAGCCCGGCAGATGAACATCGATGTCGCCCTGTCCAACTCGTTCGGCTTCGGCGGCACCAACGGCACCCTGGTCTTCCGTAAACCGGACTAAACCTTTCAGGCCAGGTCAAAGAAATTAACCACCAAGGCACGAAGACACGAAGTAAAATATTATTTAATAAAAATCACCACTTGGTGTCTTTGTGTCTTGGTGGTGAATATTTATTCGAGTATCGAGTCTATGCCAAGCACCGAAACCAAGCAGGTCGACTTGCTGGCATTACACCGCCTCAACCCCGAACGCTATCCCTTTTTGTTACAAAGCGCTGTCGTGGCCGAATCGCGTCCGGCGACAGCGCGCTACGATATCCTGTTTGCCTTTCCGGGTGACAGCTACGCCTTGTGGGCGGACGATCGCATTACCCGCAACGGTGAGCCTTATTCCGAAGGCGGTTTTCTGCAATTGCTGGACAGGCTCTGGCAGGAACATCAGATCGAGATTCCTGATTCTGATGAGCTGCCGTTTAGCGGCGGCTGGTTTGTTTATCTCGGTTATGAACTGGCCGCCCAGATCGAGCCGCGACTGGATCTGCCAAAAGATAGGGCGCAACCTGTCGCCGTACTGACACGGATTCCGGCAGCGGTGATCTTCGACCATCACACCAGCCAAACCACCGTGGTGATCGAGCCGGGTCAGACGTTGTTGCAGGCGCAGATGGAAGAAGATATTGATCACGTTGCAAGTGCGACACAGCCTTCCTTGCCAGCGATGCAGGTCCACATGGCCGCGGATGAACCGCAACATTATTTGCGTGGTGTGGAGCGGGTGAAACATTACATCGTCGAAGGGGATGTGTTTCAGGTTAACCTGTCCCGTGGCTGGCAGGGCGAGGTGAAACCCATACCCGTCGCAGCCGATCTCTATGAACAATTGTGTCAAACCAATCCCGCACCGTTCGCCGCGCTGGCGCAATTGCCCGGCCTGAATGTGATCAGCTCCTCGCCGGAGCGGCTGGTGAAAGTCTCGGGCGGGCGCATCGAAACCCGCCCGATTGCCGGCACCCGCCCGCGTGGCCGTGAACAACAGGGCGATAGCGCCAATCTGCAGGAGTTGATCGGTCATCCCAAGGAGCGCGCCGAACACATCATGTTGATCGATCTGGAACGCAATGATCTCGGCCGGGTCTGCGAGCCGGGGAGCGTCGAAGTTGACGAGCTGATGGGACTGGAAACCTACGCGCACGTCCATCATATCGTTTCCAATGTGACCGGCCGGCTGCGTGAGGATGTGACACCGGGCGAAGCCATCCGTGCGGTCTTTCCCGGCGGCACGATTACCGGCTGTCCCAAGGAGCGCTGCATGGCGATCATCGCCGAGCTCGAGCAGGTCCCGCGCGGCGCTTATACCGGCTCGTTGGGGTATCTGAATCACAACGGCGATCTCGATCTGAATATCCTGATTCGCACCATTACCCAGCAAAATGAACACCTCGCCTTGCGCGCCGGCGCCGGGCTGGTGTTCGATTCCATTGGTGAAAACGAACTGCAGGAAACCGAACACAAGGCCCGCGGCATGTTGCTGGCACTGGGCGCGGTGAGCTGATGCTGGCCTGTCGGATCAACGGCGTCGACAGCCGACAACTCGAGATCACCGATCGGGCCTGTCAGTACGGCGACGGGCTGTTTGAAACCCTGGCGGTGCGCCATGGCCAGGTGGAATTTCTGCAAGCGCATCTGCAGCGCCTGGCCGAAGGCGCCGACCGCCTGGGGATTCCGATGCCGGAGGAGTCACGCTGGCGGGACGATATCCGGGCGATCCTGGTCGGTCGCCAGCAGGCGGTGTTGAAGCTGATGCTAAGCCGGGGTTCGGGCGGTCGCGGCTATCTGGCGCCCGATCACCCGGTGGTCAGCCGCATCGTGATGCTGCATCCCTGGCCGGTGCACCCGCCGGAACACGTCGAACAGGGCGTGCGGGTGCGCTTCTGCGAGACACGGCTCGCTGAACAACCCCGGCTGGCTGGCATCAAACACCTGAACCGGCTGGAGCAGATACTGGCGCGACGCGAGTGGGAGGATGAGACAATCCAGGAAGGGCTTATGCTGGATACCCGAGATCGGGTGATCGAAGCCACCATGAGCAATCTTTTCTGGCTAAAAGGCAGCACTCTGCATACCCCGGACTTATCAGCCTGCGGCGTACAGGGTATTATGCGTCAACAGATCATCAATCTGGCTCCCGCACTGGGGCTGGATGTGCAGATCGATCACTATTCCCGCCAGGCACTGGATGAGGCGGATGGTCTGTTTTTAACCAACAGTGTGATCGGCCTGTGGCCGGTGCAACAACTGGAAGAGCGGTTGTTTGATCCCATCAAGCGGATCAAACAGATTCAGGACAAACTCGACGCAGTACGATTACAGCATGCGGAATCTGATTTTTAGGCTATTAGCCGCCGGCATAGTGAGCGCCGCCCTGGTCATTGGCGCGTTCTGGATAGATTATCGTGATTATCTGTCCTCGCCCTTACCCTTGCCCGATGAGGCGCCGCTGATCTTCGAGATCAAGGCCGGCTCCAGTCTCAAACGTGTCGTGGATGATCTGGCCGAACAGGCTGTCATCGAAAAGCCACGTTATATCCTGCTCAATGCCCGCCTCACCGGTAAAGGCACACAGATCCACACGGGGGAGTATCGTCTTGAACCCGGGATGCAGGTCCGGGATTTTCTGGACATGCTCTATCAGGGCAAAGTCATTCAATACTCGTTGACCCTGATCGAAGGCTGGAACTTTCGCCAGATGATGGCCGCAATCCAATCTACGCCAAAACTGGAACAGAAAACCCTGGGGCTCTCGGATAAGGCGATCATGCAGGCACTCGGCCGTGGTGATGAACACCCGGAAGGCCGCTTTATGCCGGATACCTACCGTTTTACACACGGAATGAGCGATCTGGATATTCTCAAGCGTGCCTATGCCGCCATGGAACGCTATCTCGCCGAACAATGGGATCAGCGTGCCGTTGGCTTGCCCTACGAGACACCCTATGAAGCGTTAATTATGGCCTCGATTGTCGAGAAGGAAACCGGGGTTCCCGAAGAACGGGATACCATCGCCGGGGTTTTCATCAACCGGCTTGAAAAACGCATGCGCTTGCAGACCGATCCCACGGTCATCTATGGCATGGGTGAGAATTACGACGGCAACATCCGGCGCCGCGATCTGCGTACCGATACCCCCTACAATACCTATACCCGCGGTGGCTTGCCGCCGACCCCCATCGCCATGCCGGGACGCGAGGCGATTCATGCCGCCCTGCATCCCGACGAGACGGACTATCTCTATTTCGTTTCGCGCGGGGATGGCAGCCACAAGTTTTCCCGTACCCTGCAGGAACACAACGAGGCGGTGATCAAATACCAGCTCAAGGGACGCAAGCGCTCTTTCTCTTCCTATAAAAATAACGAGGACGATAATCAATGAGCGGTTATTTCATTACCGTCGAAGGCGGGGAGGGCGTTGGTAAAAGCAGCAACCTGGGTTTTATCGAAGCCTGGCTGCGCGAGGCGGGCAAGGATGTGCTTATGACGCGTGAACCCGGCGGCACCGCGCTGGGCGAGAAAATCCGCGCGTTGTTACTGGATGCCAGTCACAATTCGATGACGGTCGATGCCGAATTGCTGCTCATGTTTGCCGCCCGTGCCCAGCATCTGGAGGAAGTGATCAAGCCGGCACTGGCCGAAGGCCGATGGGTGGTCTGCGATCGTTTTACCGACGCGACCTACGCCTACCAGGGCGGCGGACGCGGCGTGGATCTGCAGCGCATTGCCCAGCTGGAGCAGTGGGTACAGGGCAATCTGCGCCCGGATCTGACCCTGCTGCTGGATATGCCGGTGCAACAGGGGCTGCAACGGGCTGGCCAGCGCAGCACGCCGGATCGTTTTGAACGGGAACAACAACACTTTTTCGAGCGGGTGCGTGAAACCTACCTGATCCGTGCCCGACAGGAACCCAACCGGTTTCGGGTCATTGATGCGGCCCCGGAACTGGAACAGGTGCAGCAACAGATTACCGCGGTATTATCGGTCCTGCCATGACGATCCCGGTCACCCAATGGCATGCAACCGCCTGGCAGCAACTGCAGGCAGGCCATCGGCAACAGCGTCTGCCCCATGCCCTGCTGCTCAGCGGTGAGGCAGGGATCGGCAAGGCGGAATTCGCCGCCTGGCTGGCGGCCTCCTTGCTGTGTGAGCAACCCCTCGAGGACGGGCAGGCCTGCGGGACGTGTCATGCCTGTCAGCGACTCGCGGCGCAGACCCACCCGGATCGGTTCCGGCTGGAGCCGGAGGAGCCGGGCAAGGCCATCAAGGTCGACGCGGTTCGCCAGCTTACCCGGAATCTCTCCCTGACCGGCCACTATGGCGGCTATCGCGTGGTGACCGTGGAACCCGCCGAGGTGATGAATACCAACGCCGCCAACGCCTTTCTCAAGACCCTGGAAGAGCCACCCGCCAGCACGCTGCTGATCCTGATTACGTCGTATCCGGCCCGTCTGCCAGCGACCATCCGCAGCCGCTGCCAGCCGTTGCACCTGCATAGCCCCGATCCCCAAACTGCGCTGGCATGGCTGCAACAGGAAGCGCCCGACAGTGCGCCGCAGGAGGCGGAGCTGGCCCTGCGGCTCACCGCCGGCGCACCGCGGCTCGCGGCGCACTATTTGCGGGAAGGCTGGCTGGCAGTGCGCCGGGAGCTGATCGAGGCACTGATCGGCTGTGCCCGGGGAAACACCGACCCGCTCGCCGCCGCCGCCACCGCCCAGCAGGCACTCAAGCTGGATCGCCAGTTGCCGATACAGTGGATGTATCACTGGGTTGCCGATTTGATCCGGCTGGCCTATGATGAGAACAATATTAAAAACAATGACATGACAGGGGAGTTGCAGGCCCTGCCCACCCCGGTGGAATACAGCGCCCTGCATCACTTGCTGGACAAACTGCAACAGGCCCGGCGTCTCTCCGAAACGACCATCAACCCGCAGCTGTTGTGGGAGGATCTGATGATCGACTGGTCCGGATTGTTTGGCGCCCGACGCGGTTAAGCAAGACACACGAGCGAGGATTTCTATGGTTGCGGCACCCCCCAAAGCCCCCGGCGGCGGACGACAGGGCATACTCTCGTTGACCATCAAGGACAAGAGCGCACTCTATGCCGCCTACATGCCGTTTGTGAAAAATGGCGGCCTGTTTATCCCCACCAACAAGAGCTACAACCTCGGCGACGAGGTCTTCATGCTGCTGACCTTGATGGAAGAGAAGGAAAAACTGCCCGTGGCCGGCAAGATCGTCTGGATCACCCCCAAGGGCTCGCAGGGCAACCGTGCCGCCGGCATCGGCGTACAGTTCAGCGAACAGGACGGCGGCAGTGCTCGCACCAAGATCGAAACCTACCTGGCCGGCGCCCTCAAGTCTGATCGGCAGACCCACACGATGTAAATAACAGGGCCGAGGGACGAGTGACGAGGGCCGAGAAAAAAGCCTGTTGGTTTTCCTCGTTACTCGTCCCTCGTACCTCGTCACTTTTTTGTAGTATCATACTTATTGTCAATTCACCTGAAATTTTAAAGCTTTATGTATCTGGTCGATTCCCACTGTCATCTCGATCGCCTTGATCTCGAACCCTTCTACGGCAAGCTCGAAGGCGCGCTGCAAAACGCCCGCGAACACGGGGTCGAGCACATGCTGTGCGTTTGCATCAACATGGAAAACCGCACCGACGTGCTGGACGTGGCCCGACAACACGATTTCATTTCTGCCTCGGTCGGCGTGCATCCCAACGAGGATGAAGGCCACGAGCCGGAGGTCGATGAGCTGGTCCAACTGGCCGCCGACGAGAACATCGTCGCCATCGGCGAGACTGGGCTGGATTATTTTCGCAGCGAAGGCGATCTCCAATGGCAACGGGACCGTTTCCGCCGCCACATTGCCGCCGCCAAACAGAGCGACAAGCCCCTGATCATCCACATGCGCGACGCCACCGACGATACCCTGCGCCTCCTCAAGGAGGAGAGGGCGGACGAAATCGGCGGGGTCATGCACTGTTTCGTCGAGGACTGGGAAACCGCCAAAAAAGCGCTGGATCTCAACTTCTATATTTCTTTTTCCGGCATCGTCACCTTCAAAAACGCCAAAGCACTGCAGGAAGTGGCCAAAAACGTCCCGACCGATCGTTACCTGGTCGAAACCGACTCCCCCTATCTCGCCCCGGTTCCGTACCGCGGCAAAAGCAACCAGCCCGCCTGGACCCGTCACGTGGCCGAATTCATCGCCGGCCTGCGCGAGACATCAGTCGAGAACGTTGCCGAACAAACCACCAACAACTATTTCGAGCTGTTCAAACATGACAAAAAATAAATTCGAAGTGGCGGAAAGCCCGATTCACGGCAAGGGACTGTTTGCCACTGCACCGATCAAAAAAGGGGAATTCCTGGGAAATCTCAAGACCCGTGCGGCCAAAAAGGACGGGCCGTATGTGCTGTGGTGCGATGACGGCAAGGGCCGCGAGGTGATCTGCGATTTTCGTTTTATCAACCACTCGCGCAAGGCGAATGTCGCCTATTATGACGATATGACCGTGATGGCGCTCAAGAATATCAAGCCCGGCGAGGAGCTGGTGCACAATTACGGGGATGAGTGGGAAGATTGAGGATGCGGTGGCTCCGCGTTGCTTGAGCCACCCTGCAATCCGGTAAATATCATAGTAGTCCCGAGCTGCGGGCATAAACTTCCGAGGCGCCGGATTATTGATTAAAGCCGCGATATGGAATTCTGTATCCAGCCTTTAAGGTTATCAAAACCGTTTTGCCGATTTTCCAGTTCCTTAATAATAAAATGGTGTGCCTGGTTTGCGTTGACACTCAACTTCCAGCCGTTTAGACGAAGAAATATATCTGTGGCAAAGAACGCAATACGTTTATTGCCATCGATAAAAGGGTGGTTCATCAAGAGCGATTCGAATAACGCTGCGGCCATTTCGACCAGATCCTGGTAATAACCCGTCTGAGGGCGATACAAGGCGCTTTCCAGCATTCCCATATCGCGTATTCCGCCCGGTCCGCCAAACGTGGCGATCAGTTTGTGGTGGATTTCCAACACTTCATCAAGTGTTAAAAACTGAACCGGCTCATTTGGCAAGTAACTTGCCCAGTTCTTCGTTTTCTTTGATGGAGTCAGAAAGATGTTCGAGGACGATCGGACGGACGCGATGTTTGCGCACATAATCCTCAATCGCTTCGGTCAGGACTCCGGAAATGCTTTTGTGCGATTCCTCTGCCAGTTCCCGCAGCTCTTTCCAGGCGGCGTCGTCGACTTTTGAGCTGATTTTGATATTTGCCATATTTAAACTTTAGTATGGCTATATTGACATGTCAAGATATGTCATGACAAGATAATATTATTGAAAAAACAAGTACTTATTCGTTATTTCTCAACCCATTTCTCACCGCTTTTCCGATACCTTTTCTTGACCGCGCTCCAGGCCACCTTGTGCGCCGTGGCCTCACGGTCCTCCCGATC
>NZ_JAVLAZ010000052.1:0-5812 GCF_031581315.1 Thiohalophilus sp. | reverse complement strand
TCTTGACCGCGCTCCAGGCCACCTTGTGCGCCGTGGCCTCACGGTCCTCCCGATCCGCATATTCCTTCCAGGCGTGGTTGAACGCTTCTTTGTAGATCTGCTGGGCCTCGGTGGGCAGATGATCTTTGACGGAATCCGGCAGTTCGGTGATGCGGTTGTAAGGCATAGTAATAAGTTCCGAGTTCTGAGTACTTAGTCTGAATGCCGGATACCGCGTTGCTATATCCGGCCTACATCTGAGTGCTGAGTTCCGAGTGCTGAGTGCTGAGCCTGAATGCCGGATACCGCTTCGCTATATCCGGCCTACATCAAATACTCAGCACTAAGAACTAAGTACTAAGAACTCAGAACTATCCAACTGGTCGGGGTTTACCCTGTTCGTCGATGGCGACGTAGGTGATTTCGGCTTCGGCGACGCGGTCGCATTCGTCGGTGCCGCGGCTGCGTTCGGCGAAGCCTTCGATCATGACCCGGATGGAGGTGTTGCCGACGTGGATCACCCGCGAATAGAGGCTGACCAGGTCACCGACGTAGACCGGGTTGATGAAACGGAATTCGTTAACGGCGATGGTGACAATGCGGCCCCGGGCCCGGCGATAGGCGGCGATGCTGCCGGCGATATCCACCTGGGACATGAGCCAGCCGCCGAAGATATCCCCGGAGGCGTTGGTGTCGGCCGGCATGGCCATAACCCGGATCTGGGGTTCTTCGCCCTGGGGCAGTTTGTCGGAATGCAGGCTGTTGCTCATTCAGTGGCCCTTGTAGAAGCGGTCGATGTCTTCCCGGAACTTGTCGATCAATTCATTGCGCTTGAGCTTGAGGGTGGGCGTAATCAGGCCCTCCTCGATGGTCCAGGGCGCCAGGGTTGCCTTCATGCAATAAATGTTCATATAGCCGGGAAAACCGTGCAGCTGATAATTGATCTTCTCCAGCAGTAACTTGATGATCGTCTCGTTCTCCAGGCTGGCGCTGTCGTCGGGATCGAGATTGTGATCGCGGGCAATTTGTTGCCAGCCGTCGGGGTTGAGCACGGTAATACAGCTTAAAAAGGGTTTGCCTTCGCCGATGACCATGGCCTGGTCGAAGAGGGAATCGTTGGCAATGGCCATTTCGATATCCGCCGGCGGCACTTTCTCGCCGTTGGCCATGACGATGATGTCCTTGATGCGCCCGGTAATATAGACAAAGCCGTTGTCGATACGGGCCACATCGCCGGTGTGCAGCCAGCCCTGCTCATCAATGATCTCACGGGTGGCTTCCTCGTTGTTCCAGTAGCCTTTCATGATACCGGGACTGCGCACCAGCAGCTCATCATTGTCGCCCAGCTTGACTTCCACGTCATCGAGCACGGTACCGACACTGGCCGGATCGTTATTGTCACGGTGGTTGACGGTCGCCACCGGGCTCAGTTCGGTCATGCCATAGCCCTGCAACAGTGGCAGGCCCAGACCGATGAAGGTTCTGGCAACCTCGGTCGGTAGCGGAGCGCCGCCGCAAACGGCGATGCGCAGGCGTCCGCCGAGTTTTTGCATGATCTTTTTGGCCACCAGAGCTTTGAACAGAGGCCACAGCAGTTGTCGTGGACGCCAGTGATCGCGGCCCTGCTGGTGTTCGAACATTTGCCAGCCGGTGGCCACGGCACCGAGGAACAGTTTGCGGGCCAGGGGCGGTTTGGCTTCCAGCTGTGCCTTGATTTTGTTGTTCACCCGCTCGTAGATCCTTGGCACCGAGATCAAAATGGTCGGCTGAATGGTCAGTAGATCTTCGGCCAGTAGTTCGATGGAACGGGCATAGGCCACGGTCGAGCCGGCGACCATGGGCAGATAATAGCCCGCGGTGCGCTCGAACATGTGAGATAACGGCAGGAAGGACAGATAAATATCATCGTTATAAAAGCGCTCGCACTTTGCGCTGGCACAGGCATTCCAGAGAATATTCTCGTGACTCAGCATCACCCCCTTGGGTTTGCCGGTGGTGCCCGAGGTGTAGACAATCGAAGCCAGATCCCGGGGTTTGATCTCGGGCGGGACAGGATTGTCTGGTTTGTCGGGGATCCATTGGCTGACGGAAGTCAGGCGATCTTCTGATTGATTGCCCGGCTCCTTCACGCTGATAAAACGCTGGACCGTGGCAAGACGGTCCATCACGCCCTGGAGTATTTGCCAGTGTTCCTCGCCTTCGAACAGCAGGCATTTAACATCGGCATTGTCGATGATATAGGCGATGTTGTCGGGACGGTCGTTGGTGTACAGCGGCACGACCACCAGGCCCAGCCCCAGGGCGGCCTGTTCGAATTTGACCCATTCGGGGCAGTTGCGCAGGATTAGTCCCACCCGCGCGCCGGTTTCCAGGTTCTCCCGGGCGAGGGCCGCCTGCCAGCGGACAACTTCATCGGCCATCTGTTGCCAGCTGATATCCTCCCATTGCCCGCTGTTTGTGTTGTAGTGACGATAGGCAATGCGCTGCGGACTGCGACGTACCCGTTCCTGAAACAGGCCGTGCAGATTGCCGGCCTCTTCCTGGTTGATCAGGTCGCTTATTTGACTCATGTGATGTTCCTGCTAATCAATGCAATTGAGTCCAGCCGCTATCCGGCGTGAAACGTGGCCCGTAGCGTTGCTGTAACTGGCTGAGCATTTTCTCCACCTGCTCGTAACCGCGGAAATCCGCATAGCGCAGCGGGCCACCCCGGAACGGGGCGAAGCCGGTGCCGAAAATCACGCCTGCATCGGCCAGGTCGGCATCGTCGATCACGTGATCGCGCAGACAGGCGACGGCTTCATTGATCAGGCGCAGAATCATGCGATCCTGAATGTCGGCCGGGGGCGTATAGCTTTTATCGGGCCGCGGTTTGACCGGCTTGCCTTTTTTGAAGGTATAAAAGCCCTGGCCGCTTTTCTTGCCCAGGTTGCCCTTGTCGACCAGCTTGCGCAATTTTTCCGGCACGGTGATGTCCATTGATTCGGAAAGGATCTCCGCGACCTTGAGACAGATATCCAGTCCGACCGTGTCGGCCAGTTCAATCGGGCCCATCGGCATACCGAACTTGACCGCTTCATCGTCGATGACTTTCAGCGGGATCCCTTCATCGGCGAGCGTGACCGCTTCGATCAGATAGGGCATCAGCACGCGGTTGACCAGAAAACCGGGTTTGCTGGCCACGGGCAGGGGTAATTTGCGAATCGCTTTGGTAAAGCTGCTGGCCTGATTCACGCTCTCTTCGCTGGTTTGCTGGCCATGGACGATTTCCACCAGCGGCATTTTCGCCACGGGATTGAAAAAGTGCAGCCCGATCAAGCGTTCGGGTTTGTTCAACGCTGTGGCCAGTTTTTCCAGCGGGATGCTGGAGGTGTTGGTGGCAATCAGGGCGTGGTCCGGCAGTTTGGGTTCGATGTCGCGCAACAGATCCTGTTTGACCTTGACGTCTTCGAAGATCGCTTCGATGACAATGTCCGCGCGTTTTAAGCCATGGCCATGGGGATCGGGGATCAGTCGATCCATGGCGCCGTTGATGGCAATGCGGGCCTTCAGTTTGCTTTTGTAGAGTTTGTGTGCGGCCTTGATCACCCGGCCGATGGCCTCGGTCTTTTGATCCTGAAGCGTGACCTGAAAGCCCTGCATGGCGCACCAGGCGGCAATGTCGCCGCCCATGACACCGGCGCCGATGACATGCACCTGTTTGGGTTCATAATCGATCTGACGGCCAAGGGATTTCATCTGTTCCTGTAACTGGAACACCCGGATCAGATTGCGCGCGGTCTTGCCGACGACCAGCCGGGCAACGGACAACGCCTCTTCCTTGAGCATCTGCTGGCGATCGTCGAAATGGTTCTGCCACAGATCGAGCAGGGCATAGGGCGCCGGATAGTGAGCGCGCGGGGCTTTTTTGGCGACTTTTTTGGCCATGTATTTGGCCAGCCAGGGACGCAGCCATTTATGGTTCAGCCACCGCATCCAGAACGGCAGTGTCTGTTTGGCCGGGGGATGCAATACCGTCTGGGTCGCCGCGTTGAGCAGGTGGCGTTGGGGCAGCGCGTGCTGGATCAATTGCATCCGTTTGGCGGCGCGTGCCGAGAGAGTGCGGCCGGTCAGCATCAGATCCATGGCATTCAGGGGGCCGATGGTTTCGATGCTGCGCACGGTCCCGCCGAAGCCGGGATGAATCCCGAGTTTGACTTCCGGCAGGCCGATACGGGTGGCTGGATCCTCATCGGCGATGCGATAGCGACAGGCCAGCGCCAGTTCCAGCCCGCCGCCCAGACAAAAGCCGTGGATCAGCGCCACCGTCGGGCAGGGCAGGTTCTCCAGCTTGTGGAAGATGGTGTGGCCTCGCTCGATGGCCGCCTGGGCTTCGCCCTGATCGTTGAATTCGGTGAACTCGTTGACATCGGCGCCGGCGATAAAGCCGTTGGCCTTGTCGGACAGAATCACCACGCCGCGCGGCGGTTTGCTCAGCAGCTCGCCGACAATGGTGTCCAGTTCATTCAGGACGCCGACCGACAGGGTATTGGTGCTGCTCTGTGCCTTGTCCAGATGCAACCAGGCAATGTGATGATCATCGTGGACGACGTTCCAGTTCTTGTAATTTGTTGCAGCCATGTTTTATCAATCCTGTTTGCGTTACGCGGTTTCCACCAGCATGGCACCACCCTGGCCTCCGCCGATGCAGAGGCTGGCCATGCCGCGTTTGGCATTGTTTTGTTTCAGGACCTGCAGCAGGTGCAGCACAATCCGCGCGCCGCTGGTGCCGACCGGGTGGCCGAGGCTGATGCCACCGCCATCGACGTTGAGCCGCGCCTGATCAATGCTGCCCATTGCACCGCGCAGCCCCAGCTCGTTCTTGCAGTAGTCACTGTCTTCCCAGGCCCGCAGGCAGGCCAGCACCTGGGCGGCAAAAGCTTCGTTGATTTCCCAGTAGTCGATATCCCCGGGTTTGAGCTTGTTACGCTGCATCAGCGGTGTCATGGCGTGCACCGGCCCGAGCCCCATCTGCGCCGCATCCAGCCCGGCCCAGTTGGCATCGACAATCCGCCCCAGCACCGGCAGATCGTGTTGTTTGACCGCCTTTTCGCTGGCCAGCAGCAACATGGCGGAACCGTCGGTGACCTGGGCGCTGTTACCGGCGGTGACATTCCCGAACGGCTTGTCGAACACTGGCTTCAGTTTGCCCAGCTGTTCCACCGTGCTGTCACCGCGAATGCCATCGTCATGCTCGTAAACCTTGCCGCTGGGATCGTAAATCGGCTCGATCTCATCCAGCCGGCCTTCCTGCTGGGCGGCGGCCAGGCGATGATGACTGCGCACGGCAAACTCATCCATCTCCTGACGGCTGACACCAAAGCGCCAGGCCAGATTTTCGGCGGTCTGGCCCATGGAAAGGCCGACCACCGGATCGGTCAGGCCGCGCAGCAGACCGATAACCGGCTTGAGATGGTGCAGGCGCAGCCGGCCGAGGGTCTTGAGCCGCTGGCCGACCGTTTTGGCGCTCATCCAGGCCCCCAGCCAGGCAACCATCTGTTCGTTCCACAGCACCGGCGCATGGCTCATGGCCTCGACGCCCCCGGCCAGGACCAGATCGGCGCGGCCGATGGCGATATCCTTGGCGGCACTGTCCAGCGCCTGCATGCCCGAGGCGCAATTGCGTTGCACGGTCCAGGCCGGGACATGGTTGCCCAGCCCCAGGCGTAACGCCGCCACTCGGGCGATATTCGCCTCGTCGGGGCCGGGCATCACGCAACCGGCGATCACCTCGTCGATCAGGCCGGGATCAAAGCCCTGGCGCAGGAGCAGGGGACGGGTGCAGCCGAGCAAC
>NZ_JAVLAZ010000051.1:10601-17550 GCF_031581315.1 Thiohalophilus sp. | reverse complement strand
ATAAGTCGAAGCAGTCGTTTGTCTCCGATTCGGTGTTGGAGAAATTGCATCATCCAGTCGTGGTTCATGGCATCAAAGAACTTCTGAATATCTGCATCCAACACCCAATTCACTCGCTTCCTATAGATCCCGGTACTAAGAGCATCTAGCGCATCATGTTGGCTACGCCCTCGGCGGAATCCATATGAGAATCCCATGAAGTTATCCTCAAAGATCGCCTCCAGCACATAAACCACAGCTTGTTGGATTATCTTATCTTCCAAGCATAAGATACTCAAAGGTCTTTCTGAACCATCTGCCTTTGGGATCATTGTCCGTCTAGCAGGTTGGGCTCGGTAGTTACCTTTGTGTATGCGGTCATGAAGATTTGTTAGCTGATCAGAAAGGTTTTCTCCATAAGACCGCCACGTCACACCATCAATCCCAGGAGCAGAGTTTCTCTTTAGTGCAAAATAGCTTTGCTCCAGGAGTTCCACGCTGATGTGATGCAGCAAGGCTGTGAACGGTACATCCTTCCTTAATCGCGCCGCTTGGCGCACACCAGCCAGTCCGTACGACGCGATACCCCGGCTCTGTGTCCGGACCGCGGTTGTCTGACCCGTGTTCCTCTTGGGCAAAGTCCTTCCCTCCGCGACCTCCGCCGAGAGTTGCCTCTCTTTGTTCGGTCGTTTCTTCGGTACTATGACTTTGTCCGACTTCTCATCTGCGTTCATATTTATTGCTCAGTTATTACCTTAATAAATCGGCTCGGTATGCCCACCGAGCACAGATGAGACCTCCCAGGTTCCGTACAAAGGACTTTTCCACATGCATGAGGTCTACGACTGCGCGAGGTCCGATGTCATACTAGCCAATAACGCATGACTCGATGTTGCTTTCTCTTCAGCAGAAGGAGATCAGCACCTCGGAGTTCGACCCATTTCGCAGCTCGATACTCAGCCTATGGTTTCCCCTGTGAACGCTTCACGTTTACACTCACGTGCAACCGCGCATCACTCGGGGCTGTGGCGGTTGGCTAAACCTTACCTCATGGAGGACTTTCACCTCCTATCCTTTGCCAGCTTGTCCTGGCGCACACTGCTTTGGGTCGAAAGCAGCCACTTCTTAACCACCACACAATTTCTAATATTCTAGTTCTTCAGGCATATTTCGCCACCCTGAAACAGATCAGCTGTAAATCGACAACTCCTTCTCCCGTCGCTCATTATCGGCATCCTCGATATGCTCGACGCTCTCGATCGCACGGATATACGCCTCCGGCAGTCCGTGCTCCCTGGCCCCGCGAATCACATGGGATTTGTACCAGTCCAGGGGTTTCAGTGCCGGGTCGATCCGGATGGCGTAGTAGGTGATGGCCTCGACAACATTCCCGTCGGTTAGGCTTACCTGCACGACCTTCTCCGCATAGCCCCGGCCCAGCCCCTCGGCCCGGTCCAGGGCCGGTTTGTCCTTTTCCGCTATGGCAAACACGACGCCGTGGACGCAATCGGTTGCATCGCCGGTTACGCAGGCGTCGCATTTTGCCGTGTCGTCGTTGTCGCTGATCTTGTGAAATGCCAGCCGATGGCCCGCCAAAACAGCCGTGCTCAGCTTCGTGGCCGACGGGGCTCTCGCCATGATGCGCCGGGTTGACATGTTGGAGCCGTAGGCGAAGTAGTACATCAGTGCTTTTTCTCCTTGCCGTACAGCAAAATCTCACCACCAAGACACCAAGACACAAAGTTAATATTTATCCTGTCAAAACCGGTTATTTGCCGCCATACGTCTGTTCCAGGACATTGCCGGACACGCATTGCCGTACCTGGCAGGCATACTGGACCCCGGCCTGCGCCGGGGTGACGGCATGACTTTTAAACTGTGGCGTATTCCCAGAGATTGCCGGATACGCTTCGCTTTATCCGGCCTACATAATGAAAAATTTCACCACCAGGACACGAAGACACCAAGTAAATATTTACTGTGTCAAACGCCTATTTAAATAATTCTTGCATACAGTGCCGTAAAGTAAAGATTTATAAAATTCTTTCTCTTAGTGTCTTGGCGTCTTGGTGGTTTATGTCGTGTCTTCGTGGTTAATCGCTTAAAGGCTGTTGCGCAGCATGAGCTCTTCGGGATAGGGGTTCATGTAGTACTGCTGGTCGATGTAGGGCTGGGGGTATTTGCGCAGGTGGTGTTTGAGCAGGGTGATGGGGACGATCAGCGGGACCTGGCCGAGGCGGTATTTGTCCAGGACTTCGAGCAGTTCCTGTTTGTCGTCGCCGTCCAGGGAGTTTTTCAGATAGCCCATGACGTGCATCAGTACGTTGGTGTGGCGTTTGCGCGTGGCGGGGATTTTCAGCGCCTGCATCAGGATGTCGATGTAGCTGCCAGCCAGCGAATGCAGGTGTTCCTTGCCGGCATCGGCGACCAGTCGGCCCAGCCGCCGATAGGCCGGCTCGTCGTGGGCCAGCACGTTGAATTTATGTCGGGAATGGAAGTCCACCAGCGCCGACGGGGTCAGGCCGTCTTTGATCATCTGCTGCCAGCGGTAATAGACAAACACCCGTTCGATGAAATTCTCGCGCAATACGGGATCCATGAGCCGTCCTTCTTCTTCGAACGGCAGGTTGGGCAGGCATTCCATCAGGGTGGCGGCATAAATGCCGCTGCCGGTTTTGGCCGGAACGTTGTTGTGATCGAACACCCGCACCCGCTCCATGCCGCAGCTGGGCGAGTCTTTCTTTAATATATAGCCGGAGATTTCCGAAAGCTGACCCGAGACTTCGAAAGCGTAGTCGCGCAGCTCGTCAGTTTTATCCATGTCCGGGTCCTGGATGCCGACCGCGTGCACGCCGTCGTCGCGACGCACCAGGCGAATCGGCGGGCGCGGGATGCCCATGCCGATCGCCACCTCGGGACAGTAGGGGACAAATTCAAAATATTCGCTCAGGTTGTTTAATACAAACACATTGCGCTTGTGCCCGCCGTCGTACCGCACTTCCTGACCCAGCAGGCAGCTGCTGATGCCGATGTTGATCGTGTGCGGGTGTGACTCAGCCGGGTCCATTGCTGTCGTCACTGTCATTCAGGTTCAGGTTTTCCCGCAGCATATTTACGAACAGTTCCCCCTGCTCGCGGGCATCATCCAGGGCGATGTGGTTGTGTTCCTGTTCGGAGAACCAGCGGTTGGGCAGATAGGGTTTGCCGCATTCGCGAAACGGCCGCTTGCGCATGCCCATGGCATAGGAGCGCATGTCGATGCCATGCTCGCCGAAGGCGCGGCGGTCGGTAAAGCGCAGCAGGTACCAGTAGATCCACATAAAGTCCCACGTTGCGGGCCAGGCGGTGAAGATGGGGTTGCCCGGCAGTTCCTCGAGCCAGTCGGCGAATTCGTGCATGACTTCCTGCGGTGGCCGGGTGTTTTCCCGGCAGGCGGCCCAGGCCTCGGGGAAGTGTTGCCACCAGGCTTCCATACGCGGGTGGGCCGTGGCGCCCTCCAGGGTGTCGAGATTGACGCTGTAGTGCGCGATCTCTTCGCCGGTCTCATCATAGGCAACCGCGCCGATGCTGAGCATCGAATGGGGGCCGGGAATCGGGCCGTCGGCCTCGATATCCACGCTGACATAAATTTCCGGTTTTTTTGCCATTTTATCGGCCTATGCTCTGGCGCAATGGCTCAATCCTCGACATCATCGATATCGAACTGGCCGCTCAGGCGCCGCCGGATATGCGACCAGGTCATGCCCACGGCCAGCAGGGCGCTGATCACAAACAGGACCATGTAAGCCACGGTGTCAAACGAACCGCGCGGGATAACACCCCATTCCCTCAGCAACCACAACAGCGCAGCGAACAGCGCCACCACCAGCAGCATGCCAAAGCCGCCCAGCGAGCCGAGCGTGGCGCGAATAAAAATCGTCCAGCCGATGACCAGTAAAATACCGACAAAGATCTTCAGCGCCAGCGGCCCCTGCGCGGTATCCGCCGCCCAGTGGACGAAGGAATAGCCTTCCGGGTTGTAGGTACAGAAGACCAGCACCAGCGCCGCGAGAAAGCGCCAGCCGATCCCGACCCAGGTAATTTCCCTTCTAGCCATTGAACCCCCTTTTTAATTATTGCTTCCACCCTGTCCGGCAGCCGATTTGATCCTGAACCGGATATTGGAAACAATAGCGGTTCGCATTTCCGGAGTATGAGCAATGAGTATATCAGAACGCGATCAGCAGATTCGACAAACCCACGCCCCGCTCATTCAGCAGGTGGTCAAGGCCTGCCTCAACGCCGAGGAGCGTGACCGGCTGGAGCCGATGTTACAAATGGCCAGGGAACAGAACTGGCATGCGCTGGTTGACCGCATCGAATCCATTTTGAAAGGTCAACGTGACGAATCGCTGTTGCTCAACCTGGATGAGGAGGATCGGGTGATCGTCCAGTCCATTCTGCAGGGCCTGCAAAACCCCGAGACCCTGCCTGATCCCGAGGTGCAGGCCGATCCGACCATCGCCGCCCCCGGTCTGGCACAGATGATCCACGCCGCCAACCACGGTAACAGCGAGGCGTTACAGGCCCTGGGCAACATGGCCGAATACATGATTCAGGTGCCCGGCGACATGCGCCAGCTGGGCGG
Source organism: Thiohalophilus sp. (assembly GCF_031581315.1). Lineage (GTDB taxonomy): Bacteria > Pseudomonadota > Gammaproteobacteria > UBA6429 > Thiohalophilaceae > Thiohalophilus. Next base: position 12,944 of record NZ_JAVLAZ010000051.1, on the reverse strand, counting down.
CATTATCAATCGCCTGTTACAGGGTGAGCGGGATCCCGATGTGCTATGCAAGGGCATGGGGCCAAGTGGTGAGCAACTGGTGCTGAATATTCTCGATGAGCTCAATCAGATGTCGCCCCAGTAGTAACCCACGCGATTCCGCTGTATGACCGCCTCCTCCCCAGTCCAGCCGGTGCCGGTTGACGACGCCGCCGCGTCGGCACCGGTGCAGGGCTACGGCTGGTCCTACATTCTGAATGAGACGCTGCGCCACAAGCGTGAGTTGATCAAGGCCAATATCATTGCCGTGATTGCAGTGCTTGCCAGCGTGCCCATCCCGCTGATGATGCCGCTGCTGGTGGACGAGGTATTGCTGGAACAGCCCGGACCCCTGGTCGGGTTTATGCAGGAATTATTCCCCGCGGGCTGGCACGGGCCGGTGCTGTATATCCTGTTCATTCTGCTGGTGACCGTGTTGCTGCGCCTGAGTTCGATCATGTTCACGGTCTGGCAGACCCGCCAGTTCACTCTGGTGGCCAAGGATGTGGTGTATCGCATTCGCCGCGCGCTGTTGAATCGCCTGCAACGCATTTCCATGGCCGAGTACGAAACCCTCGGCAGCGGGACAGTTGCCTCCTACTTTGTGACCGATCTCAATGCCATTGACGAGTTTATCGGCCAGTCGGTGAGCAAGACCCTGATTGCCGGTTTGTCTCTCGTCGGGGTCACGGCGGTATTGCTCTGGCTGCACTGGCAACTGGCCCTGTTCATTCTGTTTCTCAATCCGCTGGTGATCTACTTTACCGTTACCCTGGGTAAAAAGGTCAAGACACTCAAAAAACGGGAGAACAAGGCCTTTGAGCTGTTTCAGGAATCCCTGGTGGAGACGCTCGATGCGGTGCGCCAGATTCGCGCCAGTAATCGCGAGCGCCATTATCTGGGCCGGGTGATTGATGCGGCGCGCCGGGTGAAAAGCCACTCGGCCGATTACTCCTGGAAGTCCGATGCCGCCAGTCGACTCTCATTCGGCGTATTCCTGCTTGGCTTTGACAGCTTTCGCGCCATCGGCATGCTAATGGTGGTGTTCTCGGATCTGACCATCGGTCAGATGATGGCAGTGTTCGGTTATCTGTGGTTCATGATGACGCCGGTGCAGGAACTGTTGAACCTGCAGTATGCGTTTTATTCGGCCAAGGCGGCACTGCAGCGAATCAACACCATGCTCGATCTGCGCCTGGAACCCCGCTATCCCCATCATCAGAACCCGTTTTCCGACAAAGTCACCACCGGCATTCGACTGGACGATATCAGTTTCGCCTATGGCGATAACGAACCGGTGTTGCGCCATGTCTCGCTCAACGTCAAACCGGGGGAAAAGGTCGCGCTGGTCGGCGCCAGTGGCGGGGGCAAATCCACGCTGGTTCAGGTGCTGCTCGGTATCTATCCCTTTGACAGCGGCATGCTCTATTTTGATGACGTACCGATCACCCGGATTGGTCTGGATGTGGTGCGCGAGCACGTCGTGACCGTGTTGCAGCAGCCGGCCATGTTCAACGACACGGTCCGCCACAACCTGACCCTGGGGGATGAACAGGACGACGCGCAACTCTGGCAGGCCCTGCGTATTGCCCAGCTTGAAGAGATTGTCTTACAGATGCCGCACCAGCTGGATACCCTGATCGGCCGCCAGGGCGTGCGCCTCTCCGGCGGCCAGCAACAGCGCCTGGCCATTGCCCGCATGATCCTGGCCAACCCGAAGATTGTCATTCTGGATGAGGCCACCTCGGCGCTGGATACCGATACCGAGGCGCGATTGCACCGGGCCCTGCACGACTATCTGCAGGAACGGACCACGTTGATTATTGCCCATCGACTCAGCGCCGTGCGTCAGGCCGACCGGGTATATGTCTTCGAGGATGGACACATCATCGAACACGGCTCGCACGAAGAGTTGATCGATGCCGGCGGGCTTTACCAGCGACTGTACGGCAAGCAGGCATAGAGCGCCGTTGGCAGTTGGCCGTTTTTACCACGAAGACACGAAGTCTCGAAGTATATCAATTTTCTCTTCGTGTCTTCGTGCCTTCGTGGTGAAGCTCTTATAACAAACATCGACCGGAAATCGTCACATAGGCTTCGCCAATGTGACCTACGGCTACATGTTGTGGGAGCGCCCCACGGGCGCGACTGCCGTATCTGGCGCCGTCGCGGTCGAAGCCCGCTCCCACAGGGATTGTGTCGTGTGTTGGCAGTTTTTACCACGAAGATACGAAGTCGCGAAGTGTCTCAATTTTTCTTCGTGTCTTCGCGCCTTCGTGGTGAAGCTTTTATAAAAATCCAGCCTATCGAATATAACGCAGGAAG
>NZ_JAVLAZ010000051.1:6700-10501 GCF_031581315.1 Thiohalophilus sp. | reverse complement strand
GCCTTCGTGGTGAAGCTTTTATAAAAATCCAGCCTATCGAATATAACGCAGGAAGTTTTCCAGGTGCTGTTCGATAAACTGCTGCTGATCCCAGCGACGGGTGGAAAGCAGGCGGCTTTTTTCATCGGGAATCACGTAGGCCATGGCAAATAACTCCAGTCCATCTTTTGTCGTTACTCTGACCTGGCGTTTTTCGTAACAGGTATCCTCGTAATGGTCGATCTTTTTATGTGTGGCGGGATCAAGGTCGCAGTAGAGCGTCCCCTGCACACCATCCCCCGGCGCCGCGATAATACCGGGATAGACTTCGCCCTCCAGGCGATAACGGCCATAGCCGTTCAACGTGCCCGGTGTACCGACCATGCTCTGGCCGGTCACGGCCGCAAACACTTCGGGTAATTCGAGGGTGCCGTAAGTAAACAGATGAGCGGACATTGCCCCTCCTTGATGTACAACATGTTTCACACTGACGATTTTAAAGCAAAGATTACGCCATCACTATTCGGGTAATTACTTATACGCTGCCAAGATGATCACAATTTGACAGGCGTCACATTGGCCGTTTCCTGCCGCCTTTTTGTGCATGGCATTTGCGCTTGCACAATTTACGGGCAGGGACAAGACTGTCTGTGGACCCCGTTATTTGACACAATCACGCTATGGAAAATGTCATCCCAGGCCAGCGCTGGTACAGCGACAATGAACCGGAACTCGGTCTGGGCATCGTGCAGTCTGTCGAAACCCGGCAGGTCCATCTGTACTTTCCGGCGATCGATGAAGATCGCCTCTATCGACTCGATAATGCCCCGCTGACACGCATTCGTTTTTCGCCCCATGACACCGTCAGTGATGATCAGGGCACAAAGTGGCATATCACGCATGTGGAAGAGCATGAGGGTCTGCTCACCTATTATGGTCACGACGAACAGGGCCATGCCGGCCAAATCGTTGAAACCGCACTGGCCCCCCGGCTGCAACTGAGCCGGCCGCAGGACCGGTTACTCGGCGGACATATCGACCCCGCCCGCCTTTACCGGTTACGCCAGGTGACCCGCGAGCGACAACAGGAGTTATTGCCGGCACCCGTCCATGGCCTGTGCGGCTGTCGCGTCGACCTGGTCCCCCATCAGCTTTACATTGCGCATGAAGTCGCCAACCGCGCCGCGCCACGGGTCCTTCTGGCCGATGAAGTGGGACTGGGTAAGACCATCGAGGCGGGTCTCATCATGCACAAGCAATTGCTGGATGAACGCATTGCCCGGGTGCTGATCCTGGTTCCTGAAAACCTGTTGCATCAATGGCTGGTGGAAATGTTGCGCCGCTTTAATCTGCGCTTCAGTCTGCTGGACGAGCCACGCTGCCAGGCCCTGAGCGAACAGGACGACAACCCCTTTGAGACCGAACAGCTGGTGCTGTGTCCGCTGGAAATGTTCATGAACGACAGCGCACGCCAGGAACAGGCGCTGACAGCCCCCTGGGATCTGCTGGTTGTGGACGAGGCCCATCATCTTGAATGGCAGCCCGAACAGGTCAGCCCCGAATACCGTTTTGTCGAACAATTAGCGGCACGCATCCCGGCGGTACTGTTATTGACCGCGACGCCGGAACAGCTGGGTATCGCCGGCCATTTTGCCCGGCTGCGACTGCTGGACCCGCAACGCTTTTTTGATCTCGATGAATTCCTTGAAGAAGAAGCCCTTTATCAACCGATCCTGCGGGCGGTGAATGCGTTGCTGGATGATCGGCCACTGGACAAGTCCTCACGGGAAGCCCTGCATCTGGCACTCGGCGAACACCCTGCTTTCGAACGCCTGATGTTACTCGCCAATCATGCGCCGACGGATGAATGGCATGACACGGAACATCGTAACGCCCGTCAGCAACTGATTCATCTGCTGGTCGATCGTCATGGCACCGGCCGGGTCCTGTTTCGCAATACCCGCGCGGCAATCAGCGGGTTCCCGCAACGGCAGCTGCATGCCACCGCCCTGCCCTTGCCCGACGCCTATGCGCAAGCGGATGCCGATACCCTCGACGACCAACTGGCCTGGCGATTGACACCGGAACAATGCTGGTCACAACAGGACGATAACGCAACCGCGTGGACCGGCTTTGACCCGCGGGTGCAATGGTTAATCGAGACAGTGCGCCAGTACCGGGGCGAAAAGTTTCTTGTCATCTGTGCGCATGCCGAAACCGCCCGCACGCTGCATCAATACCTGGCTGATCGGGTCGGTCTGCGTTGTGCCGTCTTTCATCAAGAGATGACGATTATCGAACGGGATCGGGCCGCCGCCTATTTTGCTGACCCGGAAGACGGTGCCCGGCTGCTGATCTGCTCGGAGATCGGCAGCGAGGGTCGCAACTTCCAGTTTGCCCATCATCTGCTGATGTTCGATCTGCCCGCGCACCCGGATCTACTGGAACAACGCATTGGCCGTCTGGATCGAATCGGTCAGACACAAACCGTCCAGATCCATGTGGGCTACCTGGCCGATAGTCCGCAGAGCATCCTCTACCGTCTGTATCACGATGCTTTGGATGCTTTTTTACACCCCTGTGCCACTGGCGATGCGGTATTTAGCCGGTTTCGGGAATCTATCGACGCCGCGCTGCATCAGCCAGCAAACATGCCAACGCCGTTTGAGACGCTGCTGGCTGAAATCGCCGACTACCATCAACAACTTTCACAACAACTGGAAGCCGGCCGCGATCGGTTGCTGGAACTCAACTCTTACCGGGCGGAAGAAGCCGATTATCTGCAGCAGAGCATTCGCCGTCTGGATAACGATCCACGACTACCGGAATTTCTGGAGGAGGCCTGTGCCCAGTTCGGCGTCGATCTGGAAGTGCATGGCAGTGACAGTCATGTCATGCATCCCGGTACACACATGCTGGTGGATCATTTTCCCGGCCTGCCGGATGACGGCCTGACGCTGACTTTCTCCCGCTCCGCCGCCCTGGCCCGCGAGGACTGGCAGTTTATGAGCTGGGAACATCCGATGATTCGCGGCATCATGGATCAGGTACTGGAAGAGCGCCATGGTAATGCCGCCCTGGCTATTCTGCGAACCAGTGGTCTGCCTGCCGGGACCCTGCTGCTGGAGTGTCATTTTATTCTCGAAGGCATGGCCCCCCGGCGGCTGCAATTACCCCGCTTTTTGCCACCGACCCTGGTACGTCGGGTAGTAGATTCCGACGGACGGGATCTCACCGAGCAGTTTCCTGTCGACAAACTGCGTATCCTCCCCACCGAGCTGGACAAGAGCACCCGTAACCGAATTCTTGGTGCCCGCCAGGACACCTTGCGAGACATGTTTGAACAGGCCGGAGCGCTGGTGCAGGCACCGGCGCGCGAGATACTCGAACAGGCCAACCGGCACATGTTGAGCCTGCTCGAAACCGATATCACCCGCCTGCAGCATCTGGCCACCATCAATCCCAATGTCCGTGACGAAGAAATCCGGCAGCTGCAGGAACAACGCGATGTCCTGTCCCGACACGTTCTGGAGATCGAACCCACACTGGATGCCGTACGACTGTTGATCGCCGGCTGAACCGTCGTTCAAAGTTCGGTTTTTTGAGGGAAATTGACGAACCCGCCGTCGGGGTCTATAGATTAAAAACGGCAACCATCACGGAGAACCTGTCATGCACATGCATCGTCGGGCTGAGCAGGGTGCGATTCCCTTTCGTAGCGGCCGTTTATTCAATATCGATGCCCGCTGGTATTTTGCCTGCCGGGAAGGGCTGGATCAGGGCCCCTACGACAGTCGCGATGAAGCCGAAGCCGCCCTGTCA
>NZ_JAVLAZ010000051.1:0-6600 GCF_031581315.1 Thiohalophilus sp. | reverse complement strand
CCGGTACCAAAATCATCGATCGCCAGACTGACGCCCATTTCATGCAATTGTTCAATCACCACACGCACGCTATGTGAATCAGTCATTACACTGTTTTCGGTAATCTCCAGCATCAACCGGGCCGGATTAATCCGGTAGCGCTCGATCAGATCACGCAGTTTTTCCGGCAACAGGGCGTCCTGAATATCATGAATAGACAGGTTCACGCTCATGCGCAAATCCAGTCCTTCCTTTTGCCATTCCGACATTTGCTGAAGCGCACTGCGCAAAATGTACTGGGATAACGGGCGCATCAGGTTCGACTGTACGGCCAGGGGAATAAACTCATCCGGCATTACCAGCCCCAGTTCGGGATGCTGCCAGCGGGCCAATGCCTCCACACCCCAGACCTTGCCGCGCTGCATATCGATAATCGGCTGATAGTGCAACGTAATCTGGCGGTTATCCATGGCGTCACGCAGATTACACAGCATGCTCAGACGCTGGGTGGTGTACTGGTCCTCATTCGCATCGTAGAACGCATAACCGGAACCGGTTTCCTTGGCCATATACATGGCCACATCAGCATGCTGGATCAACATATCCGCCGAGGGGCCGTCTTCGGGATAACCGGCCAGACCGATGCTGATACCAATCGGTATCTGGCGACGATCGAGCTGAAACGGCTCCTGCATAAAACGGACGATATTCTGTGCCACGACCTCGGCCGTCTTCTGGTTCGCGCCCGGTAACAACACCGCGAACTCATCCCCCCCGAGACGAACGAAGGTATCCGTGACACGCAATACTTTCTTGATACGGGTGGCCACATGCTGGATCAAGCGATCTCCGGCCTGATGCCCCATCGAGTCGTTGACTTCCTTGAACTGATTCAGGTCCATCATTAACACCACGAACTCGAAGTGAGGTGATGTGTCCTCCTTGATCAGCCCTTCAATCTTTTCATACAGGAAATTGCGATTGGGCAAGCCAGTCAGGTGATCGTGATAGGCATAGTGCAGTTCGAGCGCGGAAATACGCCGGATATATTCAATACTGGAAAGACTGCTGCGGGTAATTAACAGCACAAACAGGCTGCCGCCCAGAAAAACCATCGCCATCAGGATCTCGGCGACCCCGGGAACAGCCAGCCGGCTCAGCATGGCCAGCTGGGCAATATAGCCGGCAATAAACAGCATCAGCAGGATAAAAATGAAATTCCAGGTCAGGTCGGTACATTCCTTTTCCTGACAAATTCTCCTGACCGGGCGCAACGAGGAGAGCAATAATACCAGACCAACAACCACGAGGGACATCGTTATGTACTTCAACACCATAACCCCACCTAAAAGTATCCCGTATACGCAAACCGGGACCAAATAATAATTATTCTATTTAATGCGACCTGAGTCGAACCGGAGATGGTATGCTCAAAAAGCCACCATCACCCATGTTGAAAAGTCGATTCAACAATGTCTATCAAGACACGTATTTTAGAATCATTCAAAAAGTAACATCCGCAGACACTGTATCAATTATTGTTACTGCTCTGCAGGATAAATACAAGGGCAGTATAATAAAATCAAACAGATATACTCAGTGACGGGGTCAAGTCAAGTGACCAATGCCCATATTCTCACTAGACACACAGTCATCGTATTGAGCATACCGGGTTCTGGACAAAAAATAACCAACCAAAAAGCGTATAATGGAAAACAGGAAGTAGAGTAGAAAATAAGCAAGGAGTGTGCACAAAGGTGTTAAAGCTATGGGCAACCTTAAGCTGAATTTCCAGGTTACAGATCCATACTCCATTACACCAGAGAGTCAGCGAATAGGCTGCAGGCGCCTATACACAAAGCTGATGCCTGGTCAATTCAAACTCTCTCATCTTTAATCGTTGAATATTTACACATAAACCTGTTTTTTCATCTAGTTCGAGTAGTGCCGCGTGAAGCGTACCTTCGCCGTGGGCAATAGTTAACGGGACAGATTCTTTGTCAATCAGACGTCTCATGGACTGATTAATATCCATCCCGACAACAGAATGATAACACCCGCTCATACCTACATCAGTGAGATAACCTGTGCCTTTGGGGAGCACACATTCATCAGCAGTCGGAACATGCGTGTGCGTGCCGACCACGGCGGATACTTTACCATCCAGATACCATCCCATAGCAATTTTCTCACTTGCCACCTCTGCGTGCACATCTACAATAATGCAATTAACATCTGATGGTTTTTGTGCCAATGCATTATCTGCAGCCTTGAAGAGGCAAGATAAAGATGATGACATAAAAATGTTACCTAGAAGATTAAGTATTCCAACTTTTGCCCCACTTTGAGTAGTGACAACATGCCAACCACTGCCCGGGGTACCAGCGGGATAATTATAGGGTCTCAACAAACGAGGTTCGGTGACAATATAATCGATGACTTCTGGCTTATCCCAGGCATGGTTACCATTAGTCAGAACATCCACGCCGAGGGAGAACAGCTCCTTAGCCGAATCAGGAGTCACACCTTTACCATCTGCGATATTTTCAGCATTAGCGATTACAAGATCGATCGGGTAACTGGAGTGTATACGAGGAAGCGCAGAAGCTATAGCTCGTTTCCCAGGGGCGCCGACAACATCACCGATAAATAGCACAAGCATATAAAGAGCCCTTAGCGCTACACCATAAGACCTCGAATTGTAGAACCCGAAGAAATATCAGAAAGGCAGTCATGCAATATAATATGAAGACAACCAGTTATCAATGATTTACAAGTAGATCTGATTATATAGCACAGCCACCTGCGCCCAAAAAAACTGTGTCATACAGGTTTATAGGCGTAAGTGGGTGGCTATTCAGCTTGTGGTAATAGTGCAGTGCGTTAAAGGACGCTAAGCGGGGTTCCCTCCCTTGTGGTGTTGCTCACGAAGGCTGTGGCTCATATGTTTGCCGATAAGCGACAGGAGTCTTATCCCCTCTTGTGTGCCAGGGTCCTTGGCAACACGCACCATGCAACCGAAACCACCTGTTGCCGGTGGTGCAGCGGCTATTTCCTGACTCGTTGCGTGAATCGCCTCGGAAAGGGCAATGAGCAGATTCTGACTTTCAGGCTTGTCCAGAACCTGGAGAAGGCGCATCAGTCCTTCATTACGTGTCAGGCGATCAAGAAGAGTAAGACCCTCGCTCATTGTACCCGCTATACGTGTGACAATTTCATCCGACATTGCATCACGGGCAGCTGCTACCAGATTGGCAATTTCTACCAGTCCTTCAATGTCATTTCGATCAAGATTGCCTAAAGTTGCTTCATTTTCAGTAGTCATAATATCTGCTTCCTTAGAGTAACCCGCGGACACTGGACCAATACATCTGGTTATATGCCATTTTAAACCAGTGCATCGGTTTGGATGATGGCTTCAGATCAGGCGGGTTTTTATAGTCGAACATTGCATGTGTTGCACTATCATGGCCGGTCTCAATGAAACAGTAGACTTTTCCGTCATAATCTCTTACCGGAATACCAATTTTGATAATTGAAGCAATATTTTCTGCGACAACCTCTGCTTCGAAATGAGCCGCGGATCCGGTCTTGCTAACAGGCAGGTTTGTCGTATCACCCAACACATAAACATTGTCATAGCCTTCCATTGTCAGCCTATGTCTGTCTGTTGGTATCCATCCACCTGTACCAAGGTTGTTTTTTTCAACAACATCCATGCCTGAATGAGGAGGAATGGCAATCAACATATCATATTTTGTTTCTGTTCCTTCCTCGCTTCTAACCACTTTATTTTCTGCATCAACCTCTTTGACATTAAATAAGGTTTCATATTCTATCCCCATTCTGTCAAATTCAGGTTTTGCCCATGTAGCCACATTGGCAATCGTATGAATTCTGCCAATTGGGTAGTGATATTTTATCTTGACTTTGTCGCGTATACCTTTTGCAGTAAAGTAGTCATGCAGGGAAAACACGAGCTCCACAGGAGCGATAGGGCATTTGTGAGGAACTCCGACCGCAATTGCGATGGTTCCTTCCTCTATTTCACGCAAGCGCTTGAACATCTTCACAGCGCCCTCTTCAGAATAAAACGTATCGGCACCTTCTGCCATTCCAGGAATCTGCTCTGGAACGATTCGAGAACCTGTTGCGATTACCAGCATATCGTATTCATGTGTTTTCCCGCTTTTTGTGACCACTTTATTATGATCGAGTTGAAACTCTTCAGCGGGATCAACATGAAAATCTATACCAGGCTCGAGCAGGCTCTGCTGATCTCTGTAAAGCTGATCAGGTGTCATCTGACCGAATGCGACATATAGCAGACCTGGTTGATACATGTGCTTGTCAGACGCCGAAAGCATCGTTAACCTTACTTTACGATCTCGAATTTCGGATGCCAGGCGTCGCGCCAAGTTATTTGCCAGAATGGTACCACCTGTGCCACCACCAACAATTAGAATTCTCATTGCACTCTCCTATCCATACTTTAACCGAGCTATTGTTACTGTCGGTCAGGACTTACCATTCAGACACAACAGACAACACCTGTTATTTCGCTTTGCGAATAAAAATATGCCAAACGCCGTCGACTTTTTCGCTGCTAATAAGCTCATGACCGACCTTGTTAACCCATTCTGGAACATCATTACCAGAACCTTCGTCAGTTGATAATAACTCAAGCGTCTCGCCTATCTCCGCTTGTTTCATGTGCGTAATCAGTTCCATAAGCGGCCCTGGGCAAAACGTATCTCTTGCGTCGATAACTTTACTAGTATCACTCATCATTAATACCTCATTTAATTGCCAGTACTGGGCGCATAGATTAGAATGTAACCATATGCCCTTCTTCAGCATCACTCAAAAAGCGTGTAAGTCCTGTTGGCGGACCAAGCTCAGGCTCGAGATCATCACCAGTAATTTCCATCAAATCGAGCGCCATCGAGCAGGGCAATAATTTCGCATCACCCAGCTCCACGGCCTGCTGGAATAATTGCTTGAAAGGTGGCACGCCTTTTTTTGACATAAGCTCACCAAGCTCACCCTCAACAGGTGCAGATTCGCTATAGCCTTTCGTGAAGTATGGCAAAGCGTTCATGGACAGAAATACTACGACTTCGTCACCCGATGCAGCAGCAACAGAAGCAAACATTGCAGCCATCTGCATTTTTTCGTGTGTGCCAGTGACACACACTATATTAAGTTTTGACATTTTGTCTCCATATCCTCTAATCAATCGATCTACATCAAAACGTTCAATTAACTATTAAACTCGGTATAGGCTTTAAGGAATAACTTAATTAATCATTTTTTACTCCAGGAAAATTGCTTGATCAGCATTACAAGAATGCTGTCCAGGATATACCCGACGACACCAATCACGAGTATGACTCCCATAAGGTTCGGATAATTCATACCCTCACGTGCATCCTGAATCGCGTAGCCGAATCCGGACGTTACGCCCAGGAACTCAGCGGGGATAATAACGATCCATGCAACACCCAGAGCGAGTCGTATGCCGGTAAAAATATCAAAGGCAATAGCCGGAAAAATAACCGTTTTAAGAATATGCAGTGGACCTGCTCCGAGGTTTTTAGCTACTTTGAACCAGTTAGGATCAACTTTTTGCAGGCCTGCGGCAGTAGAGAACATAACCGGCCATACAGCGGCTATGGTAATCAGGAAAATAATTGCATCATTCCATGTCAAGAATGCAACTACAGCAATCGGCTCCCATGATAATGGGCTGATCATTCGCATAAACTGGAATGGAACGTTGGTAAGCTTCTGAAACCATGCTATACGTCCCATAACTATGCCGATAGGAACGCCAATTGCAATAGCAAATAACATCCCCATTCCAAGTCGATAACCGCTATTTATAAGAGCGTCGGGAATCGATCCCCGGGCCCACAACTCAGGCAGAGCCTCAAAAGCTTGTACTACGCCGAATGATTTAAAAAAAGCGTTCGAGGGGTCCAGCGTGATCAGGAATATTCCTAACCACCACAATCCGAACAGAATAGCCAATCCAAAAAGTATATTACCTAAACCACATGCCGAGCACTTCGCCATGGTGCACATCTGGCAGTACATAATATAAAATCGATCGTCCCGGGGCTTCACTGTTGCTGCTCCATCATTACCTACCGATAAAACATCATTATCATTCATCGTTTTACTACTCCCCGCAGTGCGGATAAACAATCACACGCGATTCTGTCAACCTCACACATGCTGCTATATATTACCTGGCGGTAATTGTGAACGGTCAAATACCACCACCTATCAACACACACCACCTCTGTGCCAACTGAATTTCTTGATTAGCATGGCCAGCGTTGTATCCAGGATATAACCAATCGCACCAATCGTAAGAACAATAGCGGTCAGATGGTCGTAGGATAATGTTTCACGTGCATCTTGAATCGCATAGCCAAGACCGGATGTCACACCAAGATATTCGGCTGGTACCAGCACAATCCATGCAACGCCAAGTGCCAGTCTCAGACCGGAGAGAATGTCAAAGGTAATTGCCGGCAGGATGATTCTGGTAACCATATGTACCGGTCCGGCGCCAAGATTACGTGCAACCTTGAACCAGGCAGGATCGACCTT